>NZ_CP017704.1:1797500-2097500 GCF_002243645.1 Peribacillus simplex NBRC 15720 = DSM 1321
TAATTCAGCACAAACTCATGCGTCTCCATCAAATCCGTTACAATGTCGCCATTCTTCCATACGACTTGATTTGGAACATTGCAGCCACAATCATGATCTTGATTGGCATTACCCTCGTCATTCAAACAAGACGCAGCTTACTTAAAACGAAAGAAGACGCCCGCAATGAACAGTAATGGACATATTCATGATAATGGTTCTGGTTTTGAACCAATTTTATTGATTTTATTCACGCTTGTTATAGTGATTTATATCGCAGCTGTCGTAATTTCGAGCCGCCGCTATAAAAAATGGCCCTTATACCGTACTTTCTTTTGGATTCTTGGCACCATCTGTGCAGCCTCTGCAATTTCAGGCCCCATAGCCAATCGCGCGCATATGGACTTCACGGCGCATATGGTTGGTCATTTACTGCTTGGAATGATTGCACCCATCTTACTCGTGCTTGCTGCACCTATTACTCTTGCACTGCGAACACTTGATGTGCCATCAGCAAGACGCCTTTCACAGGTGTTGAAAAGTCGGCCGCTACGCATTTTAAGCAATCCTATCACTGCCTCCGTGCTTAATATTGGAGGGCTTTGGTTACTCTATACAACCGGTTTATTTGGGGTGATGCATCAGGACGCCCTTCTACATGCATTGGTGCATTTTCACGTGTTCATAGTGGGCTATCTATTCACTGCCTCGATGATTTATATGGACCCGACTCCCCACAGGTTCAGCTTCATGTTTCGATCTATCGTATTTACAATTTCACTGGCCGGCCATGATATCCTTTCTAAATATATTTTTGCTCACCCGCCAAGCGGGGTCACCAAGGAACAGGCGGAAAATGGCGGAATGTTAATGTACTATGCCGGTGATGCCATTGACGTGACACTTATCTGCATCCTTTGCTATCAATGGTTCAAAGCCACCCATCCTAAAGGCACCCTTGCCTTGTAGCAGGAACGGTTCTATGATTGCTTTGATAAACTCCTGTGTTTCTGTTTATTCGTCCAACATTTAGCTCATACTAATTTTTGATGAAAAAAATTCAGGATGGAGCTGAATGGAAAATGGAATTTGAAGCTAACAATTCTACTGAAAATGCTCTTCGTGATTATAAAGCTGGAATCGGTGCCTTTACGCATAAAATGCCAGATCTTGCTGAGAAATTCAATTCTTTTACGGAAGAGTGCTTTAAAGAAGGTCAATTATCCAGGAAAGAAAAACAGCTTATCGCACTAGGAATAAGCTTATATTCTCAAGATGAATACTGTATTATCTATCATACAAAAGGATGTCTTGATCAAGGATGCTCCGAACAAGAAATTCTTGAAGCAATTGGTGTGACAGCAGCATTTGGCGGAGGAGCAACCATGAGTCAGGCTGTAACCCTCGTCCAGGAATGCATCCAGGAAATAAATCAGATGAAACAGTAATAAAAAAGGGATAGGACAGTTTTAGTCCTACCCCTTTTTTTATGTTATTGACAAAGAAATCCATTTAGCATTCATGGCCAAAAAAGGCCTTGTCATTTAATGTGTGCTTTTAATGACTTATGTTGTTATTTCTTTGTGCGGGTGCATACGAATTCATCATTTGTTGCATATCCTGCTGTGCAAGCTGTGGAACTTGGTAGTAATGATGCTTGTTTTGATATAACGAAATCTCATATGCCATCTCAATGCAGTTCGGCACGGAATCTGCAAATACGCGGCGAACCACAGGATTCGTTATTTCAAGCGCTGACATCGCTTTCAAGGATGCTGCAGACTTAACAGCTCCAAGCATCATGCCTGAAATGCATTCATCCGTAATTTCCGAGACGGATTGCAAAGGTTTCTTTGGCTGTGTTGGAGTCAATCCATATATAAAATCGTTACCTTGATTCATTTTGTAGCTCTGGGTCGGTTTAGAAGGATCCTGGCCCGTTTGAAAGCACTCCAATGTAATATTATATTCATCTTGGATGAACTGATATTGGCGATCCAAAATATCCAGCAATTCCTGATCCTGTACATGCTGACGCAAAAGCATATAAGTGTTTAATGTACCAATCGTTCCCGATAACACTTCATGTACATCGAATACTTCGTGACCACCGTGATTCATTTGTGGAGGAATAGCACCCGTTTGCATGTTCTGGTGTACTTGACCTTGTTGATATTGATTTTGCATTGTATTCCCTCCTCGTTTTATCAATCATGCGAACAAGTTTAGTATGTTAAAACCCAACAGGATTATTCAATCTAAACTCTTCCAAGATGACCGATTAAGCTGCCTACATCATGTTTTCTGTATAAAAAAGCCGTGGCGCTTTAAACTATAAACACTTTTATATGTATGGGAGGATTTCTAATGACACACATAAATGCTTCTATTTGTATTGATGACACGGAAGAAAAAAAATCCATATCGTAACGTTTCAAGTTACTGACATGGATAGAAATGAAATGCTCTGTGATGAATGTTATCAAGAATTGCTACAAGAAATAAAAGGTAAAGTATCAAGCGGCATCTATATTTTCCAACTTTTCTTTAATTGAAGAGCTAAAGAATATCCCCTTAATCATGTTAACTTTGTGATTGACTCCAATATGATTAAGGGGTTAATTCAGATAATGAAAGGACGATTAAGGAATCACTACCATTGCAGACTTTCGATTAAGTAGCACTTTGTACATTGTTGACTATAATCATTTTTTACAAATTCATGATTACAATTCTCCCGAAAAATGTCCAGCTCTCTTTTCAGCTGTTCCAATTGAGTTTCCAACTGTTTCATTTCAACTTTTATCTGGATTACCCGATTCATCGAATTCTCCCTCTCGTCGGAATCATTGATAGATTTCCCCGTCCGTTTTCCTAAATTCATTCGCTTTTTCTTTAAGCCCTTCATCGATCACCGACTCAAAACCCAGACCCTTTTCCTTCGCCAAATCACGGATGTCCTGAGAGATTCTCATACTGCAGAATTTTGGTCCGCACATTGAACAGAAATGGGCTGTTTTGGCACCTTCAGCCGGAAGTGTTTCATCGTGATATTCGACCGCCCTTTCAGGATCGAGGGAAAGATTGAATTGATCTCTCCAACGAAATTCGAATCTAGCCTTAGAAAGCGCATCATCCCGTTTTCTTGCATGCGGATGGCCTTTAGCAAGGTCAGCTGCGTGGGCCGCAATTTTATAAGTAATGACCCCTACTCGAACATCCTCTTTATTCGGAAGTCCCAAATGCTCTTTCGGTGTCACATAACAAAGCATGGCAGTTCCAAACCATCCAATCATGGCAGCACCAATCGCAGAAGTGATATGATCGTATCCAGGAGCTATATCCGTTGTCAATGGTCCCAGGGTATAGAATGGTGCTTCTTGACAGACTTCCAGCTGCTTATCCATATTTTCTTTAATCAAATGCATCGGTACGTGACCGGGTCCCTCCACCATGACTTGAACATCATGCTTCCAAGCAATCTTCGTCAGTTCCCCAAGTGTTTCCAATTCAGCAAATTGTGCCTCATCGTTTGCATCTGCAATGGATCCCGGACGGAGGCCGTCACCTAATGAGAAAGAGACATCATACGCCTTCATGATTTCACAAATCTCTTCAAAGTGAGTATAGAGAAAACTTTCTTGGTGGTGGGCCAAGCACCATTGTGCCATGATGGAGCCCCCTCGGGAAACAATTCCAGTAACTCGCTTTGCTGTCATGGGGATGTATCGCAAAAGCACACCAGCGTGTATTGTGAAGTAATCGACACCTTGCTCAGCCTGCTCGATTAATGTATCCCGGAAAACTTCCCAATTTAAATCTTCCGCTACTCCATTCACTTTTTCCAATGCTTGATATATCGGAACCGTCCCAACCGGAACAGGTGAATTCCTGATAATCCATTCCCGGGTCGTGTGAATATTCTTTCCGGTGGAAAGATCCATTATATTGTCTGCACCCCATCGTGTAGCCCAAGTCATTTTCTCCACTTCAGCTTCGATCGATGAACTAACAGCGGAATTTCCAATATTCGCATTTATTTTCACGTGAAAATTACGTCCGATGATCATAGGCTCACTTTCAGGATGGTTAATATTTGCCGGAATGATCGCACGCCCGCTAGCCACCTCTTCTCTTACAAACTCAGGTGCCACATTTTCCCTGATCGAAATGAACTCCATTTCTGGAGTAATGATACCTTTACGGGCATAATGGAGCTGGGTTACGTTTTGTCCTTTCACTGCACGCAATGGTTTTCTTTTCAATCCCGGAAAAACTTCGGCATTGGATTGTGATTCCACTTTTTTATACCCATTATCTTCGGGCTTTATTTCACGGCCTTCATACTCTTCAACATCTTCCCGTTCCAGAACCCAACTGCGTCTAATCGGGGCAAGACCTTTATGAATATCAATGGGATATTCTGAATCCGTATAAAAACCGCTTGTGTCATATACTCGTAAAGGAGGATTATCCTCTTCACCGAATGCCCCTGTAGTGGGACTTAGCTTAATTTCACGCATAGGTACTTTAATATCAGGTCTAGATCCCTCAACATACACTTTTTTACTCCCGGCAAAACTGGACATAATTGAAACGTTCATGTCATTTACTGAATTACTCATCATGATTTCATTTCTCCTTTTTAAGTTCATTTAAAAAGGACAAAATCCAATCCATTTCGCACGAAAAAGCCGGATCTCATATTTAAGACCCGGCTAACGTTAGTATGACTACAAAAATGACCAATTGAAATGTCATTGTTTAGTAGATTCTAACTTCCCCACGCTGGTATGAACCAGATCAGGTCCTGAGGGTTAAGAAGCTTAAGCGCTTCTCTCTCAGCCCAACTTTTATTGGACACCCCTAGTCTGAATTATTTAATTAATTACAGGGTAACTATATATCACCCTTTTCATTCTGTAAATACTTTGAAAGACCTAATATTGCCTTTACAACTCTCCAAAATTTGTTATTTGGAGGAGTACCGCCAATTAGTTCCCCAGGCTCTCAAGGATAGGGAAAAGCTCCTCTAAATGCTTGATTTCATAGGTTGGAAGCACTTCATTCCGTTGCTTATCATGGCGATTTATCCAGACCGACTTTATGCCTACCCGTGATGCCCCAAGGATATCAGTCATTAAATTATCGCCGACCATCAATACTTCATCCTTATCAAGCTCCATGATTTCCAAAGCATGCTCAAAAATGGAGGCATCTGGCTTACCTCGTCCAAATGCACCTGAAATCACGATTTGGTCGAAATAGGGAACCAGTTCAGGCGTAATTTCAAGTTTGGTATTTTGCAGTTCAGGAGATCCGTTCGTAAGCAATAGCAATTTGTACTTCCCTTTTAATTCATCCAGAACACGGAATGATTCTTCATAGATAAATGGCTTTTTGCGTCTCTCGGCCGGAAAACGTTCTGCCAGTTCAAGCCCAAATTCCGGGTCATCGATCCCTAATGCCATTAAACCTCTCGTCCACGCTTCTTTCCGATAAGCCGGTGCAATCCCAGCCATCTTCCGGAATTCATCATGATCATCCTGAAAATTCCCCCATAGTCCCTCAAATGGGTTGATTCCGATCATTTGAGTGAATGCATATGTATCGTAAGAAGAATAAAGCTCACGCGCTTCCTTTCGCACCGCTTCTTCAAACTCGTCGACATTCAGATCATATTTCTCCTTGGCCACTTCGCATGTGGCCACAAAAGCCTCTTTTACACTTTTCTGATCCCATAGTAATGTATCATCTAAATCAAAAAAAACTGCTTTAAGCAAAATGTCCACCCCTCTTTCCCTATTATTGAATTCGTAAAAATTACACTATTACAATAATAAACCACAACCAATAAAAAAAGAATAACTATTCGGAAAATGCCTTACTCTTTCTTAAAGTCAGCAAAATGACTCACTCTTTCTGGTGGGAAAGCCTATATTCTCCCCTCAGCATCTTTCAAATACATACGGCTTTCCATTACTGGCAATCTTGAATTTCGGACCGGTGAACCCCCGTCGGATCAGCTCCTTCCTTATATATACCATGAGGGCCGCATGACTCACGATCAGAACATCCCTTTCCCCCTTTGCAAAGACTTCATCCAATACTTTATTGATCCTTCGCTCTGCAATCTTAATTTCCGCCCTTGTCTGCTTGTTGAACACCGAGCAGCTGCGAATCCAGATGGCCCAAAGGATGAACGGCAGTTTCACCCTTCCTTTAAGAGGGGGAGAAGGTATTTCCCGCAGCTCCTCCATCCGATGAACCGTACCTGGATAGATATGTTCCGCTGTCTTGACAGCCCTCGACATATCACTGCAATAACATTCCTGCCATTCCTCTACGCCAAATAAAGTCGTTCCAAAAATAATATCCGCTGCATCATAGTCCTCAAACCATTGCTTCATATCATCCGCCGTCAAAGATCTCCCAGTAGGAAATTCATGTGCCACCTTAAAATGCCGTACCAAACCAATTTTCATATATTCTCCTTTTTATCTTTTAAAATATTCGTTTCTTTTTTGTAAAAGCCCTTATCAATATATTACCCTATGTAAAACTATATAATAAATGCAAGTTGAAACCAGAAAAACCTTACTGAGCTCTCTTTGACATTGTGTATGTTAAAAAAATTTCACGGTTTGTGTCACTGCTAGGCTTTGATTATGATAGCATCGAAAAAAGAGAAAGCATTTCGCCTTCTCCAGTCATGGTTTAATCTATGAATTGAAGTTCTGTTATTGTACATCTTTTCCTGAATTTATATTTCCCGCTCAAATCACTGAATTGATAATCATTGAGGGATTTCCCCAGTTGTTCCTTTAGCTTATCCACCGTGATGGTTTCCTCAACTGTCTCTTTCCAATTTTCATTTCCTATTAACTCTTTGAACGGAATGGTAGTCAGGACTTCATCATATATCTGGATGCTTTGATCGATGCCGAAGCTGCCATAGATACTGCCATTTTCATTAGCAAAGATATGCTCCGATTCCAATTCTTCCACCAATACTTCTAGATATTCCTTTGACTTAACAGGCTTGATGGCAATCTCCGCTTCTGCCTTTACAGGTCCCAATCTCTTATCGATGATCTCTATCGTCAATTTAACGTGAACGGGCGGATACCCAAACCCTTCACAAAGTTCTGCTGCCGAATTATATACCATCTGTACATCCTCCTTTTGTCACTATCATTATATAATATAAATACTACATTTCATTACCAAAAACCCTTATTCAAGATCACTTGGCACTGCATCTTATTTTTAAATAAACTCTTCTTTTTCAAATCATACGCTCCTTCATCATCTGAAGGGTCAATCGTCACATTCCCGGATTCCCTTGAAACGAAAGCCACGATTATAGTCAAAAAAATCATTGTAATCCTGATTTCTTCAGTTCACGGGCTTAATTTATCATTCATATTTCACACCTCTTTTATACGGATTCATAATACAGCATTAACTTCGATCCATTTGTGAAGCTTCACTCGCTTTTTCAAGAGGGACTTTATGGGATATGATTTCCGTGGGGTCGAACTCTCCTGCCGTGATTTTATCAAAAAGCTTGGGCATGTAGTGAATGACCGGTGCTTGCCCCATTTTCAGGTTAATGTTCCTCTCAAATAAATTACCTAATGGGAACATATTATATTTGGATCCGTATACGCCAGTCAGTTGAATCGTGCCGAATTTACGTACGGCATTAAGTGCAATCTCGATCGCACTTAACGTTCCACCCTGAAGTTTCAACTTTTGCTCAATCGCCTCGATCGTTGATTTAATATACCCGTCCAAAAGACTACTAAGCCTATGAACACCTAATTTCCCCAGGAATTAGATGTCCTTCATTACAAAAAAAGCCCCGGAAAACCGGGACTCACCTATGAAACCATTTATTTAGTACTTTATTTATTGCCATTATTATTATTATGCTTGTACTCTCTTAGTACCTCATTGAATACATCCGGATAATTCGTAAACAGCCCCGTTGCACCCCATTCAAGAGCCTTTTTCATATCGGCTCTATCATTTACCGTATATGGATGGAATTGAAGGTCATGGTTGCGAACCATCTTCACATATTGTCCGTCTACCTTACTGAAGTTCGGGCCAACGCCAATTGCATATTCCTTAATGGAATCCAATTCTTCATCGGAAATGGTTGCTTGGTTCTTATAAGAAAAAAGTTGCACAAGCGGTAACTTTGGATTCATGTCATGAACCTTCATAAGGCTTTCTTTACTGAACGATTGTATTAATACATTCTTGGTACGGCCTTTGGAATCCACCATTTTATATTCTTCCAGAACCTGCAGGAGTTCTTCTTCCATTCCTGGATACACATTAGGGGACTTTGTTTCGATATAGTAATTGGCCTGCTTGCCGAACTTCTTAAAGACTTCTTCAAGAGTGGGAACCGTTAACCCTTCATAGACCTCTTTTGCCAATTGCGGATATTTTTCATTGAACCATGTACCAGCATCCAGTTTCTTGATTTCTGCCAGCGTTAAATCCTTCACCAGACCAGTACCATTCGTTGTACGATCTACCTTTTCATCATGCATTGCTATCAATCTTCCATCCTTGGTCATTTGAAGATCGATTTCTATGTAGTCGCCTTTCATTTGTTCTCCCAATTGATAAGCGGGAATGGTATGTTCAGGTGCATAACCAGAAGCTCCCCGATGTGCGATATTCACGATTTTCTTCTCATAAATAGATGAATTGGAATGATTTCCTTTTGCTGCTGAAGCCCCCATGGATGTAGCCTGCAATATAAAGGCCGCACTCATCATACATAAACCGAATTTCTTTATATTCGTTTTCATTTCCCTCTCTCCCTCCTATTATTACCATTATTTTAAAAGGGGAATGTGAATCTACAGCGAATATAATGTAAAGAAATAATATATTAGTCAAAATGGGTAGAATAACCTATCAAATACAATACCCGCAGCGCACTCATTTAGTTTGTTGTACCTGACCAAACAGGTGAATGACAGCTTAATTCTTTGAATTAGAAACCCACTAAAAGCCTCTTTTTCTAAAAAAATCATAAATGAAAAATGTGCTAAACATGGATACTGGTAAACCAATAAGAAAATATAGTACGTTTCTTGGCATGAACATATTAAAATAGTAGAAAAAAACAGTCACCCAAATGAACATAACTAAATATCCCAAAACTTTCGCTAGTCTCATTCTTTATCACTCCTTCACTCAATAGTCTTCCTATCCATAATAAATCAAACTTAGAGCCGATAAATTCCAGATATTAGATCAGATGTGCTAATGTTGACTTACCAAGTGGACCTGGACAAGTGGTTTCCTATACTGCACCCCTTCCGGTACTAATTTTCACCCGAACCTTGCCTGGAGAAAAGCCCTTTCTAAAATATAGATAGAGGGGTGACAAAATCTATTTTTTTCTGATTTACAAAAAACTAGTATCATATTACTATTAAACAAACAAACAGAATATTAATATTAAGGGGAATTATGTTAAAAAATTATCAATATTATCAAAACAAACACCGATTTATACTGAAAGCATTCATGGCAATGATATCCTTTTTACTATTAGTTGGGATTTCTGTATCACCTATAAGTTGGAAAGATAATCCCTACGAGATGATATTGCAGGTCATTTTAATATCGGGGATGATAATTTCTCTGTTATTTTTCTTAAAAACAGAAGTCAATTTTTATAAAACCCTATTCATTTTCTTAATTACTGTTTATTTGTATAGCAAATTCTGGATATTCCCGGATACCGCCATCATGCTGGCTTTATTTGCTATAGCGCCCTTGATTCCCATTTTTCTCTTTGATAAAATCGGGTTTTATATTGTCGCCACTTTAAATATCATATTAGGTCCCGCTTCCATCTTGATCATTTCAAAAACGGATCTTCAATACACTTATGAATATGTCGCTTTGGATAGTTTCGGCAACACGCTTAATTTCATCGCTATACAAATCATATTGGTATTCGTATTCATAGGAACCAATAATAGGGTGGAATCCACTAATGCATTTCATAAGGAAATACAGCAGGCCAAGCAATTGAACTCAGTGGGACAGCTCGCTGCCACCATTGCACACGAGATACGTAATCCGATTACAGTCGTGAAAGGATTTGCCCAGTTATTAGATCAAGAGAAGGAACTGAATGAAACGGAAAAATTTTATGTACAGACCATGCTTACAGAACTTGAATATACACAAGTGATTATCAATGACTATTTGTCTTTGGCAAAACCGCAAACGGATAATGTACAGGTCATTCCTTTAAATTATGAAATCCAAAAGATTTCCGATCTATTAACCAGTTTCGCCAATAATCGCAACATAGGCTTTCTCCTGGATTTCCGTGACGACCTGTTCATTAACATGAATCCCATCGAGCTTAAACAGATACTGGTCAATATCATGAAAAATGGAATTGAGTCAATGAACAAACCCGGATTCATCAAGGTGGAAACAGAGCAGGAACGCACCATGGCAAAAATACGAATAACGGATACAGGAATAGGCCTCTCAAAAGAACAGCTTGAAATACTAGGTACCCCATTTTATTCACTTAAAGATAGAGGAACCGGTATCGGCCTGACCGTTTGTTATTCCATCGTTCAAAAATTCAAAGGGAAAATCGTGGTACAGAGCGAAGTGAACAAAGGAACATCTTTCACCATTTATTTGCCCTTATATAAAGAAATAGATTAAACATACATTCCAAATAAGCAAAAGGATGACCACCCATCACCGGGCGGTCATCCTTTTTCAATTAGGCTTTAAAACTATCTTGCCATTTCAGCAAATGATTTTCTAAAAAGCGGACAAACGAGTCTGAGATTTTACCAGCGAGGGCAAAAATGATGATGCCTACGAATACGACGTCCGTTTGCATGAATGAACGGGCATCCTGGATCATGAAGCCCACCCCTCTATCAGCACCCAGCAATTCAGCGACGACCAGGCACATCCAAGCCGCACTTAAGGCTAAACGGATACCAAGTAATATGTTTGGTAAAGCTGCCGGAATCATGAGTTTCGTTATTTGTTCCCGACGGCTAAACTCCAAGATTAGAGCAACATCGTATAGTTTTTTATCCACATTCCGAAGGCCCAAAAAAGTTTGTAAATATAAAGGAAAAAAAGCACCTAAAGCAATAAGCAGCACTTTAGATAGTTCACCAAATCGGAACCACATAATGAATAATGGGGTAATTCTACTGGATTATGATCAAGTTGGGTTAATATGACGGACCTGAATTCCTGAAACGCTTTGCTTGTTCGAGTTCTTGGATATGGTAAATCAATTGGAACGATAGCTTTAATCCGCCCAGGCTTTGCATCCATGACGACCACTTTCCTCGATAAAAAGATAGATTCATCAATATCATGGGTGACAAGCACCATCGTTGTCTTATTCCTCTCCCATATTTCTAGTAAAGCCTCTTGAAGATGGGTTCGCGTGAATGCATCCAATGCACCGAATGGCTCATCCAGCAATAAAACTTCAGGATTACGCAATAATGCCCTGGCAATGGCAACACGCTGCGACATTCCACCGGATAATTGACGTGGATACGCCTTTTCGAATGTCCGGTTTCTTTAATGGAAGGTTACCTGCAATATTCTTCTCCACGTTTAGCCATGGAAATAAGCGGTGCTCCTGAAAAATAAACCCACGGTCTTTAGAAGGTGCGCTAACCGGATGTTCCCCTGCTATGATCGCGCCGTCAAAGTCTGAATCAAGTCCTGCGATCAACTTTAATAATGTGCTTTTCCCGCAGCCGCTCGGACCAATGATGGTGACGGTCAGATTTAAATTATCCAAAACATGGACACTTTCATTCTCATTCTTAAATGTTTTGCTTACATGATTAATCTCTAATGTCGCAACCACCACCCTTTCTCAATTAAAAAAAATAGAGATCCAGCAATAAGGCACATATTGTCCCTTTGCTGAATCTCTATTTAACTAGTCGATTCAATATCTCATTTTATATTAACTTATCGATTATTTATAATCAACATCTAATACCAATTTATTTTATCGGATTAATAGTAAAAAAATAATTGACAAATAATTCTAACAGCTGTTAAGATGCATTCATACACAAATCCGCTTCACACAGGAGCCAATTAAATAAGTCATGTGAATCAACTGGACTACCAGAGATTCAATGAAGAGTAACCCGGCATACTCTTCGTTGAATCTCTTTTTTGTCATTAATCTGACTATCCAGATGTGGTAAGTGTATTAAAAAAGCAGGGAATTCATGAAGGAATATCGGAACAAGTTAACCACAGTACTACTTGCCATCATTAGCATCGCTGTATTGGCAGGCTGTAATTCCGATGCCGGCAAAGCTTCAGGGAAAAGCGATCCACTGAAAGTTCATATTGCCTTAAATGGCAAGATGGGGCCATTGGTCATTGCAAAGGAAAAGGGATTGTTCAACGAAGAGTTTTCTAAACTGGGTGCCCAAATCGAGTGGAGTGAATTCCCGAGTGGTCCCCCGCTTTTGGAATCCCTTGCTTCCAATCGGGTTGACCTGTCTTTTTTAGGGGATGGTGCACTGATTGCCGGCATTGATAAGAATCTGCCATTCGAAGTGATTGCACAAACAGGTCGAGGTGAGTCATCTGTCCGGATCCTGGCTCAAGCAGAAGATAACATAAAGCAAATTGAAGACTTAAAGGGAAAAACGGTCGGTGTTGCTTCGGGGACAACGGGTTATGTGTATTTAATCAATGCGTTGAAAGCCCATGGTTTAACGACTGATGATATTAAACTCATCAATTTACAACCTGATGATGCTCAAGCCGCTTTTGAAACCAAACAATTGGACGCCTGGGCAATATGGAACCCTTATTACCTTAATAATATTGAAAAAGGGAATGCTGTCGCACTTAAAGTAAAAGGAAAAATATTAGCTCCTGGTGCAATCATTGCGCGTAAGGGCTTTGCAAAAGAACATCCTGAAATTGTCGAGGCTTATTTAAAGGTTTATAAAAAAGCTGCCGACTGGCAAATTGAAAATCCAGAAGAAGCATCTGAAATTTATTCCAAAGAAACAAAATTGCCTGTGGGTACGGTCAAGAAAATAATAACGACTGAAGAACCGAATATCTTCTTTACCGAAGATGCCATCAAAGCACAACAAGAATCTATCGATACTTTAGCTGGTGTGGGTTATATCAAGAAATCATTTAATTTTAAAAAACCAGATCCACAATAAATACATTGATGAAGCCTTTAAAAAATAAAAAAACATACCTTACAGGAGGAGATTGATTATGACGGAAACTAAAACACAACAATTAAAAGTGGTAACCGTAGCAGGAAGGATTGGAGCGGAAATTCAAGGAGTCCAATTAAGCGGAGACTTGGATTTAGCTATTTTCAGTGAAATCAAACAAGCGTTAAACGATCATAAAGTCGTATTCTTCAAAGGTCAAAATCATTTGGACGATGCCAGCCAAGAAGCATTTGCCAAGCTATTGGGTGAGCCTTATGCACATCCTACAGTACCGGTCAAAGACAATACCAACTATATTTTCGAACTTGATTCCGAAAGGGGTGCTAAAGCAAACCATTGGCATACTGATGTCACTTTCGTTCCAGAAGTTCCAAAATACTCTGTTTTAAGAGGGGTAACCATCCCTAATGTCGGCGGAGATACAGTTTGGGCAAATACGAATAAAGCATATGAGGACCTGCCGGATGGATTGAAGGAATTAGCGGACGGACTATGGGCGATCCATACAAATGAATATGATTATGCTCAATTCAAACCAGCTGAAAACATCGATGATGAGGTTAAAAAGAAATATCGTGATATATTCGAATCGACCATTTATAAAACAAGGCACCCAGTCGTTCACGTGCATGCAGAAACCGGAAAAAGGCATTTGTTATTAGGTGGCTTTGCGGGAAGAGTGGAAGGATATACAACAAGTGAATCTGAAAGATTATTAAGTATCTTCGATTCATACGTCACGCGCTTAGAGAATACCGTGCGTTGGCAATGGAGTGAAGGGGACGTGGTCATTTGGGATAATCTAGCCACGCAGCATTACGCTATTGCCGATTACGGTGACCAGCACCGCGTCGTTCGCCGGGTCACAGTAGGAAAAGACGTTCCCGTAAACAAGGAGAACGAGTCAAGCAGACTAATTATTAAAAAATAAAACTCCTGTATCGAGTGTAAGGTTCGAAAACACTCAAACCTTCTGAGGAACTGGCCTTATTACAGGAGGTTTGAGTTTTCTTTATTGAGCAGGTCTTCCAACTCGCTCTTTGGCAATTTAAGTACTTCCATTCAAATGGCCTTATTTAAAATTCACTTCAATGTATTCAATCTCTTCTGCCGCACTTAATGTGCCATGGGCTTTTCCAACTGTGCCTTCTTTGTCTTCCCAAAAGAAGTTATGGTCCTGAACGATCGTGCTAAAATCTAAGTCTCGCCACCGGGCAGCAATGCTGAGCAATCTATCTCTATGCTGAAAATCACTTGAATCCACTATTTTATAAACTTCTTCTATAATCTTAGGGGACATCGGTATAGCTCCCCATTTATCTTGCGATCGAACCTTTTGATGAGTCATTTTATGCATGACATCCATGACTTCCGTTTCGGTTGAGTCTTCATCAAGTCCTGTTTCAAATTCAATCCCATCATATATCGCCGTTTTCGCTTCAAGTTCCGCCGCTTTAGCTTTCGCTTCCCTTTGGGCTTTGATTTTTACATCCTCTCTTTCTCTTTCAATTTGTTCCTTGGTTTCCCTGGCTTCGATTTCCAGTTGGGCTTTTTCGTACTCATTGGAGTTTTCCATGATTTTAAAGGAAGCAATCCCCAACCCGGATAATGCAACAAATGAGATTCCACTAATAAGTAAAACCTTTTGCGTTTTCTTCATAAAAACTTCCTCCAAAGTATTGATAATGTTAGATACTATTTATTTTAACATATTAACTGGATAGACTATCCAGAAAAGCAGACATCCAAAATCCTTGTCTCTGCCCTATTCAAAGATAATTTCAGTAGTTTTAAATATTAAAAATCACCCTAGGCATCATTCTGTTTTTTCACAGGCACAACTAAATATAGTACTATTAAAAAATGATGGTTAAGTTTTTTGGAGGGAGTCTTGAATGAAGAAATTCAGTATTGCTGCAATATGCATTATTGTAATTTTAGTCGTTATGTATGGCTTTACCGGGAACTATTTTTACAATATCGCCTTAAATCCGAATAAAGAAAAAGACTTTTTAAGCGATAACCCCCATCTTGCCCAGTCTGAAGCCGTTTCAGGTGAAGTGGCTGAATCCAGTAAATTGGCGGATGCGAAATTTGCCAAAGAGCATCAACCGGATGAGATGAGCATTGTTTCTGCAGATCAACTAAAACTTAGTGCTAAACTTTATGAAAATAATAACAATGACCATAAATGGGCTATTATCGTTCATGGTTATACCGGCAATAACACACAAATGATTCGGTGGGTACGCAATTTTCATGGAAATGGATACAATGTGCTGGCACCTGATCTTCGCGGACATGGAAGAAGCGAAGGAGATTACATTGGAATGGGCTGGGATGACCGGAAAGATATGCTTTTATGGATCAAGCAAATTACCGATAAAGATCCCCAGGCAGACATTGCATTATTCGGGATATCCATGGGAGGGGCAACCGTCATGATGACCTCTGGGGAAAAGCTGCCTTCTAATGTTAAAGTGATTATAGAGGATTGCGGTTACTCCTCCGTAATGGACGTATTCACCTATCAACTTGATGATTTGTTCGGATTGCCAAAATTCCCAGTAATGAATGCAGCCAACACGGTAACAAAGCTGCGTGCAGGCTACGATTTAACTGAAGCATCAGCTGTCAAACAAGTGCTCAAAAGTAAAAAACCCATGTTATTCATCCATGGGGAGGATGATTCATTCGTCCCTTATTCCATGCTGGATGACGTATACAATGCAGCGAACGTAGACAAAGAAAAATTGATAATATCGGGTGCAGGGCATGGTGAAGCTGAATTAGTGGATCCGGAAAAGTATTGGAACAAGGTATGGGGTTTTGTGGATAAATATATGGAGTAATGTATGAGGGTAAAAAAAGAAACGGCCGATTTACATATCGACCGTTTCTTTTCGTTTTCATCCAGCTTATTTTTATCCAGGTCTTTTTATTAATTCCCTTTAATGATAATTTCATCGATTAAACCGTAATCCTTCGCCTCATTTGCACTTAAGAAGTAATCACGATCTGTGTCCTTCGCCACCTTTTCGATAGGCTGCCCAGTCCTTTCCGAAATGATCTGATTAATATGATCCTTCAATTTCAAAATCCTTCGGGCAGAAATTTCAATTTCCGTGGCTTGCCCCCTTGCCCCACCAAGCGGTTGATGAAGCATGATTTCACTATTTGGCAAAGCGCACCGTTTCCCTTTCGTACCCGCCAATAAAAGCATGGCACCGAATGAAGCAGCCATCCCCGTACATACAGTCCGGATATCAGGCTTAATATATTGCATCGTATCATAAATGGCGAAACCGGCACTAGTCGATCCCCCCGGACTGTTTATGAAGATGGTAATTTCTTTATCAGGTGCATCTGCTGCCAAGAATAACAATTGGGCAACGACACTATTGGCTAAATGATCGGTGATTTCTTCCCCAATCATGATGATACGGTCTTTTAGAAGTCTGGAATAAATATCGTACGAGCGCTCACCCTTGCCTGATTGCTCAATTACATATGGTATGGTGGTCATATCTCTTCTTCCTCCTAACAATAATATTGGCTATGCAGCCATTGAGAGTGTGTTTGAAGGAGTGAAGCTTGCTTTGGAAAGAATCGAACGATTCATCAGTTTAGGAACCACCGATTCACTGTTCAGGGATTTGAAAGATGGGATGCTTCTAATGAGGATATCAGGATTTTGGGCTTTTAAAGCCTGTGTCATCAGGGACATGAGCCGCTGCTCCTCCTCATCTTGCCAATCTTCCACGAAAGACAGCTTACGCTCATCAATGTCATTGTCAAAACGCTTTTTCACACGGTTCAAGATGGCCTTTACAGCCGTTTCCGTAGTGTTCAAATAATCCGATATTTCTTTGGACCGATAGAGGAATCCTTCCTTTAATATGAACACTACAGCTTGTTTCGGGGTAAGGGATTTAATTATATATTCAACCGTTTCAAAGACATTTTCCCCAACTGCCCCTTGCTGTTCGGTATCCAAAAGATCCTCTAAAGATTCTTTTTTTCTTTTTCTAATCGTATCAATCCAGGAATGGCGGGCTATCGTCTTCAATAAAGCGGTTGTTAACTCCGTTTTCTTCCCATAGCCCTGCATTGCCTTCAATATCGTTTCCTGTGCCAAATCATCCCCATCCCAATTATTTTGGGTCAGGAATCGGCAAAACCGAAGCAATTCAGGATAGACCTCACGCAAAATCGCACCGTTATCCTTTTCTTCAGAAATATCTTCCCTTAACTTATTTATCATTTTTCTCACTCCTTCAACACCCTCTATCCTATAAACGTTTCAGAAAGAGAAAAAGATATGGGGGTGAAAAATTTTCCTTCATTCTTCATTATATTCTATTCCATTTTTTCCATTGGATTTCCTTTCATACTAAAAACCTGTTTGGTTAAGATCCAAACAGGCTAATGTCAATATTCTGTATGCAAAAAGAGACTTTCCCCTGACTCCCCCGCTGTGTACCCGGTTCGTCACCAATCATTTCAGCGAAGCCCTTATTTCCCAAAACACTTAAAATCCTCCGTGCATTCCGCTCCGTTCACAACCAAATCTTTGGATGTGACCTCCCTCTTACGATTTCCCAGATCACGTTTTGTTCCGATCCTCCAGGATGTCCGTGTTGTGAATCCTGAATCTCAAATTTCCGGGTAATCCATTGAACTCTGCTGCTATTCCAAGTGTTCAATGCATTCAACCGTGTATTCGCTAGGTTCCATTTCGTTTTCTTCAATACCAAACCAACTGGAGGAGCGACTCTCATTAGCGCTATCTTTACAATAGTTCACCATAGTACCTGCTGGCTTCTCTTCCAATTCTTGATCGCTCATCTCTTCAAAATTCACTGATCGCTCGTTATGACGCTCGTTGTCTGCCTTTTCATTCTCTAGGTCTGCGAACATGAACATACAGTAAAAAAACGCAATCATAATTGCCATCGTAAAAAACCTTGATATTAAAGGCAGTGACTTTTTCGATATAACTAAAACTCTCTTCATGGTGGTTTCCCCAATCCTGATAAAGCATAATAATTATAAAAGATCTATTCCTTCTGAATGAACCCTATTAAAATATCCATCAATAACACTAGTTTAGAAAAATATTACTATTTATTCATTATATCAAGTTTCAGTAGTTTTTATAACTATCCACACTTAAAATTCAATCTTAAAACGATAGGCAAGGCCGTTCATGACTATATCGAGAACTCTATACCATCTTCATTAAATCTATGAAATGTACTATGAATAGTGAAGTTTGCACTTACCTAAAAACGCGGCCCTTTCTTTAAGAGGAGACCGTGTTTTTTTCATCTCAATTCGTCCCGATATCTTAACCTCCCCCCTACAAACCCGAATACATTGCCATCAATATACTCCTCACATTGACTTCCATCCTTTTTCAGTGTTACTCTTAAATTAATAAAAAAGTATACATTCAAAACACTGATTCCATTAGCGTGAAATAAGGGTGATCATATTTGCCAAAAGAACATTTAATTGACGTTCAACCAATCAGATCATTGGAAAAATTAGATGATATGAAATGGTCATTGAAAAGACATTGCAGCGAGAGAGACTACATATTGTTCTTGTTAGGCATCAATACCGGCTTGCGTGTGTCTGATCTATTATCGCTGAAGATAAAGGACATTAAAGGCAAGATGGAGGTCATCATCAAGGAAGGGAAAACAAAGAAGCCAAGAATCATACAGCTTAATACTGTATGCAATGAATTGGCCGCCTATATAGCCACCATTGATGGTGAATGGCTATTCCCCTCACGCAAGGGCGATAAGCCTATAAGTAAGATACAAGCCTACAGGCAACTTAATAAAGCAGCAGACATGGTAGACATCGAGAGCGTTGGTACCCATACCATGCGGAAAACATTCGGGTACTGGTTCTATAAACGAAGTAAGGACCTTGCTGAGTTACAAATGATCCTTAACCATTCACACCCTGAAATTACACTTAAGTACATTGGGGTTGCTGATGCAGGAACAGATGAAAGCTTAAATGACTTTGTACTATGGGAGGACAGAAGAAATGTCACTGACTGAATACAATGCAAAATATGAATATATCATTCGCAGCAATATTTCCGACAGACAAAAGGCATTGAAATTAGCTGATTTAATGACAGATATGGAAGGCCAGCTAAGAAATGAAATCGGGGAACATCGAAATAAAGAGGTAAATGCTTTATATAAAAAAGTATCTCTTTTCTCCAACTTGTTATAAACAGCTTAAGACCTTGCCCTAATGTGCAGAGGTCTTTTTTTGCCGTGAAAGTAAATGCTTTGTTTCTGTAAGGCTTTAGACTGAAACTCATTAACACTGCCACCGTACCAATCGCATTTCCTCTCCTCTTCCTGGTTGACCACACCTAACATAACGAAAAAGCTCTTATCCAAGCTTCGTTCTCTCTCTTTAAATCCAGACACCTTTTTTGAATAAAAATAACGTGATTAATAACATCGACTCGTCACTAATGGTGTCAATGTTTACAAATTAAACATACTTAAGGAATACTTTTTCGCCATCATTTCCAAGATTTTTATCCCGGCAACGCTGTTCCCCCTTTCATCCAGCGCTGCACCATAAATTCCAATCCCACATTTTCCGGGGACGGCCCCCATGATTCCCCCTGACACACCGCTTTTAGCCGGTATGCCAACATTAATGGCAAATTCACCTGATGCGTTATACATGCCGCAAGTAACCATGAATGTCTTGCAAATACGGGCAATGTCCCCGGGGATGATTTGCTTTCCCGTCAACAAATCTTTCCCATTCATGGCCAGCACACAGCCTATCCTCGCCAAATCCTGACTGTCCATTTCAATGGCACACTGCTTCGAATACAATTCGATTAATTCCTCCACATCCTCATTTATTACATTATGCTGCTTTAAAAAATAGCTTAACGCCCTATTTAAGTCTGCCGTATTGTATTCTGACCGGGCAACATCTTCATTAAAGCCGATAGTAGGATTTTGCGTCAACTCCCGGATAAAATGTAAAATACGCTGAAATCGCTCGTTTACACTGTCACCTGCAATCATGTGGGTCACAGTCAATGCTCCTGCATTGATCATCGGGTTTAACGGCTTAGATGGCTTGTTTGTCTCTAACTTGGCAATCGAATTAAAAGGGTCGCCAGTCGGTTCTTTTCCTACATAGGAAAAGACATATTCCTCCCCTTTTTCCATTAATACCAGTGCAAGTGTCAAAACTTTTGATATGCTTTGCAGGGTCATTTTTCCGCTTACATCCCCCGCACAATATCCTTTTCCATCAGGATAGTAAATAGCAACAGACAAATCCCCAGGATTCGCCTTTTCAAGAGCCGGTATATAGTCTGCCACTGTTCCCATATTTGCATATTTTTTTGCCTTATCAACCAGTTGTTGTAATTCTTCATTGGACCTGCATTGACATCCCTTATTGTTCACAATTTTCCGCCCCTTAGAAAATTTGTCATGTGAAGTGTTCTTGTGTTCTTAAATAGTGATTTTATTAGTTATTACCATATTTCAACGATATTATTTACAAAACCAGGAAGCAGATTATAAATAGAAGCAAGGTTAGAGGAACTACTTTCCTGGTTGATAACGGGAAACGGGACTAGTGCATCATGTCTCTAACATCACAATAACGCACTCCTACGCAGAACATGATTCTAGGTCGTGTTAAAGACAAAGAAAAACAACAACATATACGGCAACGGTCAAGCAGTAAGACAGGTAAGCTAACGCCTTGTAAAAAAAATCAGGAGCAACTTCACTGTTCTTTAAAGAAGATTTAATTGAAAAAAGAAGGAATTAGAAGCGCTCAGACGAAAATATAGACCATACGAATATTATCGCATTAGCTTTCATATGTATTTCACACTTGATGGAAAGTAGGAAAAGCCATGGGAAAATCGAGGAGTTTACAAGAAATCTATAACGCCAACCGTCCAGAAAATAATGAACTTTTCCGTTCGATATAACAGCATCTACAATTGAAGCATCCAGACAAACGAATGACAGCTACGAGAACATTGCAAATAATTGTGGCTGATAGTGTTTCATCTGGAGAGCTGCGTAATGTGGAAGCCCGCCTTCTTCACAGTCAATAAGGATCTGTTGTTTCATAAGCCCTTTGAAATTTTTGAACACAGAAAGGATCTCATTAATGAATGAATTTCTAAAAAAATCGGCCCATTTGTTGAATGAAGTAATAATATGTGACTCTTCTATCCAACTTGTTATGATCGGGCCTGAGACCTAGCAATCGAGCTTGAATCAACATGCCACATGTAATTTGTTCGTTTCGTAAACTCAGCATCATTCATTCTTTCGTTTACTTCGTGCGCTTCGGTGCAATCACTTTTGTCTTTGGAAAAGTCGCCTGTTTTATATTTACTCAATTTGAGTACAGATTTACTTTCAACTGGTGAGTAAAAATGCTCAAAAGATAAAGATTGACAACATTTTTAGAGTGACTCATACTAGTAGTAGCTCGAATGACAGAATATTAAGAATAGTGGAGGGGTAATTATGAATAAGATTTTCGTTCCTAACGCAATCGCCACTTTAACAAGACTTTTCTACAGTTCGACTACAATGAATGAGTATTTAGCGATGAGAACCGCTCAATTCTACATTGAAGACCTGAAGTTACTGCAAGACGTGGAAGCTGTTGCCTTGGCAATTGAAAGTCAAAATGCTTTCGCTTTAATGTCTAAATTTAAATTATTTGATTATAAGGCTGCTGAAGAAATTGAAATCGCACTATCCTCTTCTGGCTATACGGAAGCAGAGCTAAGTGCTATGAATATTGAAATCTAAAATCATTGGCCAATCTGTTTACGGAACGAATGGTAGAGTTAATACTCTTTGACCCATTCGTTTTTATTTTCATCGTAAGGACAACGTTCTTTAAACTATATTCTTAATTGAAGAAAGGCGACCAATTGTGTGTCGCTTTTTCTACTTTCACATACTAAAAAAGCCCCAACCGCGAAGGTAAGGGGTTATCTTATTCAGCTTTAGTTTTCGATATATTGCCGGAAGGAGTCCAGCCGATTTCGCCAGTTTCCTGAAATTTAACTTTATCTTTCAAAACGCCATGCTCTATTAATGTAATCAGCGTTCCTTTATCTACAAGGGCGGCTTTACCTGCGCCAAGCCATTGCCTGTATCTCCGTAATTAGCACCCGCGTATTTAGTGACTTCCTTAAGGTTGCTATCGTTTTCGCCTACTCCGAGAATAGTATCATCGGCCGCCTTCGTTAAGCGTATCGACTGTAATTTCCGTAGTTGTAGCCGGCATAAACACTAAATATTTATTTTTAACATCATTCCTTATTCAACTAGTTCTGCCCTACAGCAGTAATTTTACAAGTTGAAATTGCAAATCTAACGATTGTACCAGGACTTATTGGTAAAGTACCTAACACAATGCCGAGACCTGTTTGTTCCACGTTAAAATCTGCTGCAATAGAACCATTACTTGCTAAAAGATTCACTGTAGAACCGATTAGTGTATTCAGCAATTGTCTAATTGGTCGTTCACGACAATCACATTCGCACCCAATATCAACAGGTGGCAACAAAGTGATAGTAGGTCCTGGTGTTAAAAATCCTACCCCTGTTACATCAGAAATATTTACCTCAAAGGTTGTCGCTCCATTTGTAACAGTAACTAAAGAATCACTCACTTCAATAATAGTGAATAAAAAAAAGAGAGGAGGTACATTTGGTGCGTCTGCAATAGTGCCAAGGATTACTTCTTGCCCAACAAGTTGTTGTAAGACGGACTGAAGTGGAGAAACACAACAGTCACAAAGATTCCCACAAGGTCTTGGAGGAAAGAAATTACAACCTTGTGGCGGTTTTAGTTTTTCTAAACTAGAGTTTAATAATTGATGTTTCCGTAATTTCGTAGTTTCTGGTTTATATTTTGATGAAAAAAATCGATTGTTTGTCATTACAATCACACCTTTCTAATTCAGTATATTTTCAACTTCACTAAACGTCTGTGAACTTACCTATTTAATTTGGTGTTAGAGAAGAAATTCTTATTAAACTTACTGCCCCGATAGTTCAACAAGAAAAATCAACAACATCCTTTAACAGTGCCTTTTATTTAACAACGATTCGCACTCCCCTTCACTCGGCCTATTTACGGGCGCTGGCTGGATGATCGGGGAATATCGCAGGGTATGGGCCCATAAAGACATCTAAGGTCAGTAGGAGCAATATCTCGGAGCTTTGCGCCGACAAACGGAACCTACTGTGCCGATGATAAAGAAGATAATAAAGGCTATCCGTCAAGTTGATCCAGGGGCCCATCCGGATGATTTCTTTGATATAAAGCAAAAAAAAAAACGCCACCCGAAGGCGACGTCTAGTTTCGTTTCTTTAATGTATTTAATGGGGAAAATTTACGATGTTGCTCCTTTACGTCATCAGTGAATAAATTAATGTAAGTCCGGACCATATCGAACGTAGTATGTCCGAGTATCTGTTGTAGTTCAAATATACCCGCGCCATTCTTTACAATCATCTTCGCAAAGGTACGTCGAAAAGTATGCGGGCTCAACCGTACGTCTTTTATGCCCGGCTGCTCACCGTAATCATGTATTCTTGACTGAACCTGACGCTTAGTTAATGGCGTATCGTCCACGGTCACAAACAACGCATTACAGGCAACAATGGATCCGCGAATAGAAATATAACGGCTTAGTGCGTCTTTCATGGTCGGCGATAACGGAAAATACCGCTGCTTGTACCCTTTTGTATTTCGAACAAGCATCGTCGATTCTTCCCATTTTATATCGTTCACCTGCACACCTACGAGCTCGTTAGCCCGTAGGCCAGTCTTTAGGAGTAATAACATATACGTTTAATCCCGCACGCCTGTAAACGTCTTTAAATCTGGCTTGCTGATATGTCGTTAAGTTGCTTCGTCGAGAAAGTGGCGATTATCTCTTTCCTATCGCGTACTAAGCTAAGAGCCTTTACTGGATTCTCCGGAATATAGTCTTTTTATATAAGTAGTTAAACACACGGATCGCTCACGAATATTTCGTATTTCGCCATCCTTTAAAAACAACATCAAGGCATCCTCGAAGTCGAGAAAATCCGACCGACCTCATACTTCCGCGCAGCTTCGATAAATCTTCCGTAGCTAAATCATCATTACGCCTTTTCCGTGCCAATGTTCGCCACTCCAATACGGATAATTACCCGATACAGCGCGTACGACTTTCACCTACGAAATCGTGCGCATACAACGAAAAAACGGCGACCTACCATTACGGTAGATTGCCGTCAAATCGACGTTTATATTAACGTATGTGATACCGGTGGCCGGGGTCGAACCGGCACTCCAGAGGAACACGATTTTGAGTCGTGCGCGTCTGCCAATTCCGCCACACCGGCATGTATGTTGGAGGCGGCAACCGGAATCGAACCGGTGGTAAAGGTTTTGCAGACCTCTGCCTTACCGCTTGGCTATGCCGCCAACGTTTTTGGAGCGAAAGACGGGATTCGAACCCGCGACCCCAACCTTGGCAAGGTTGTATTCTACCACTGAACTACTTTCGCATATGGCTGGGCTAGAAGGGATCGAACCTTCGCATGACGGAATCAAAATCCGTTGCCTTACCGCTTGGCTATAGCCCATTAACGTTGTAATCATTATATCATGTTTTATTAAATGGGGCGACTGATGGGAATCGAACCCACGAATGCCTGAACCACAATCAGGTGCGTTAACCACTTCGCCACAACCGCCATTATAGGATTAAAATTGGCAGGGGTAGTAGGACTCGAACCCACACTGGAGGTTTTGGAGACCTCTGTTCTACCTTTAAACTATACCCCTGTAAGAAAAATGGTGGAGGGGGGCAGATTCGAACTGCCGAACCCGAAGGAGCGGATTTACAGTCCGCCGCGTTTAGCCACTTCGCTACCCCTCCGCATATGGATGAAACATGGTGCCGGCAAGAGGACTTGAACCCCCAACCTACTGATTACAAGTCAGTTGCTCTACCAGTTGAGCTACACCGGCACTACTATGGTGGCTCAGGACGGAATCGAACCGCCGACACAAGGATTTTCAGTCCTTTGCTCTACCGACTGAGCTACTGAGCCAAGCAATAAAAATGGCGGTCCCGACGGGAATCGAACCCGCGATCTCCTGCGTGACAGGCAGGCATGTTAACCGCTACACCACGGGACCATAGATTGCGGGGACAGGATTTGAACCTGCGACCTTCGGGTTATGAGCCCGACGAGCTACCGGACTGCTCCACCCCGCGACGGTAATAATGTTGCTATTATACATCAAGTTTTCGTGTTGAGCGTTTCAATGAGTTGAATAATCAATCCCTTAAGCAGAAACAACCTGATCTTATTGAAAAATGGTGGAGGATGACGGGATCGAACCGCCGACCCTCTGCTTGTAAGGCAGATGCTCTCCCAGCTGAGCTAATCCTCCAATATGTTGTCTAAATGGTGACCCGTACGGGATTCGAACCCGTGTTACCGCCGTGAAAGGGCGGTGTCTTAACCGCTTGACCAACGGGCCAGGTATAAAATGGCGGAGAGCAAGGGATTTGAACCCTTGAGACAGGGTTACCCGTCTACACGATTTCCAATCGTGCTCCTTCGGCCACTCGGACAGCTCTCCAATAATGGCTCCGCAGGTAGGACTCGAACCTACGACCGTTCGGTTAACAGCCGAATGCTCTACCACTGAGCTACTGCGGAACAATATCAGCTTGGCGACGTCCTACTCTCACAGGGGGAAACCCCCAACTACCATCGGCGCTGAAGAGCTTAACTGCCGTGTTCGGAATGGGAACGGGTGTGACCTCTTCGCTATCGTCACCAAACAATGTTAACATTTTTTCAAGACATATATTATTATAACGTCTTTTTGAGAAAATGCAAGAAGAAATTTTCATTCCTTCAAAACTAGATAATAAGAAGGTATTTCATTTTTTTAAAGCGTTGGTTAAGTCCTCGATCTATTAGTATCAGTCAGCTCCACATGTCGCCACGCTTCCACCTCTGACCTATCAACCTGATCATCTTTCAGGGATCTTACTAGCTTGCGCCATGGGAAATCTCATCTTGAGGGGGGCTTCATGCTTAGATGCTTTCAGCACTTATCCCGTCCGCACGTAGCTACCCAGCTATGCCTTTGGCAAGACAACTGGTACACCAGCGGTGCGTCCATCCCGGTCCTCTCGTACTAAGGACAGCTCCTCTCAAATTTCCTGCGCCCGCGACGGATAGGGACCGAACTGTCTCACGACGTTCTGAACCCAGCTCGCGTACCGCTTTAATGGGCGAACAGCCCAACCCTTGGGACCGACTACAGCCCCAGGATGCGATGAGCCGACATCGAGGTGCCAAACCTCCCCGTCGATGTGGACTCTTGGGGGAGATAAGCCTGTTATCCCCGGGGTAGCTTTTATCCGTTGAGCGATGGCCCTTCCATGCGGAACCACCGGATCACTAAGCCCGACTTTCGTCCCTGCTCGACTTGTAGGTCTCGCAGTCAAGCTCCCTTGTGCCTTTACACTCTACGAATGATTTCCAACCATTCTGAGGGAACCTTTGGGCGCCTCCGTTACTCTTTAGGAGGCGACCGCCCCAGTCAAACTGCCCACCTGACACTGTCTCCCACCCCGATAAGGGGCGCGGGTTAGAATTTCAATACAGCCAGGGTAGTATCCCACCAACGCCTCCACCGAAGCTAGCGCTCCGGCTTCTCAGGCTCCTACCTATCCTGTACAAGCTGTACCAAAATTCAATATCAGGCTGCAGTAAAGCTCCACGGGGTCTTTCCGTCCTGTCGCGGGTAACCTGCATCTTCACAGGTACTATAATTTCACCGAGTCTCTCGTTGAGACAGTGCCCAGATCGTTACACCTTTCGTGCGGGTCGGAACTTACCCGACAAGGAATTTCGCTACCTTAGGACCGTTATAGTTACGGCCGCCGTTTACTGGGGCTTCGGTTCAAAGCTTCGCTTGCGCTAACCTCTCCCCTTAACCTTCCAGCACCGGGCAGGTGTCAGCCCCTATACTTCGCCTTGCGGCTTCGCAGAGACCTGTGTTTTTGCTAAACAGTCGCCTGGGCCTATTCACTGCGGCTTTTCTGGGCTATTCACCCTAAAAAGCACCCCTTCTCCCGAAGTTACGGGGTCATTTTGCCGAGTTCCTTAACGAGAGTTCTCTCGCACACCTTAGGATTCTCTCCTCGCCTACCTGTGTCGGTTTGCGGTACGGGCACCTTACATCTCACTAGAGGCTTTTCTTGGCAGCGTGGAATCAGGAACTTCGGTACTATATTTCCCTCGCCATCACAGCTCCGCCTTAATGGAAACGGGATTTGCCTCGTTTCCGGCCTAACTGCTTGGACGCGCATATCCAACAGCGCGCTTACCCTATCCTTCTGCGTCCCCCCATCGTTCAAACGATGTATAGGTGGTACAGGAATATCAACCTGTTGTCCATCGCCTACGCCTTTCGGCCTCGGCTTAGGTCCCGACTAACCCTGAGCGGACGAGCCTTCCTCAGGAAACCTTAGGCATTCGGTGGAAGGGATTCTCACCCTTCTTTCGCTACTCATACCGGCATTCTCACTTCTAAGCGCTCCACCAGTCCTTCCGGTCTGACTTCAACGCCCTTAGAACGCTCTCCTACCATCGACACCATACGGTGTCAATCCACAGCTTCGGTGATACGTTTAGCCCCGGTACATTTTCGGCGCGGAGTCACTCGACCAGTGAGCTATTACGCACTCTTTAAATGGTGGCTGCTTCTGAGCCAACATCCTGGTTGTCTAAGCAACTCCACATCCTTTTCCACTTAACGTATACTTTGGGACCTTAGCTGGTGGTCTGGGCTGTTTCCCTTTCGACTACGGATCTTATCACTCGCAGTCTGACTCCCAAGAATAAGTATTTGGCATTCGGAGTTTGACTGAATTCGGTAACCCGTTGGGGGCCCCTAGTCCAATCAGTGCTCTACCTCCAATACTCTCATCTTGAGGCTAGCCCTAAAGCTATTTCGGAGAGAACCAGCTATCTCCAGGTTCGATTGGAATTTCTCCGCTACCCACACCTCATCCCCGCACTTTTCAACGTGCGTGGGTTCGGGCCTCCATTCAGTGTTACCTGAACTTCACCCTGGACATGGGTAGATCACCTGGTTTCGGGTCTACGACCTCATACTCATTCGCCCTATTCAGACTCGCTTTCGCTGCGGCTCCGTCTTATCAACTTAACCTCGCATGAAATCGTAACTCGCCGGTTCATTCTACAAAAGGCACGCCATTACCCATTAACGGGCTTTGACTACTTGTAGGCACACGGTTTCAGGATCTATTTCACTCCCCTTCCGGGGTGCTTTTCACCTTTCCCTCACGGTACTGGTTCACTATCGGTCACTAGGGAGTATTTAGCCTTGGGAGATGGTCCTCCCTGCTTCCGACGGGATTTCTCGTGTCCCGCCGTACTCAGGATCCACTCAGGAGGGAACGAAGTTTCAACTACAGGGTTTTTACCTTCTTTGACGGACCTTTCCAGATCGCTTCATTTACCCCGTTCCTTTGTAACTCCATGTTGAGTGTCCTACAACCCCAAGAGGCAAGCCTCTTGGTTTGGGCTAATTCCGTTTCGCTCGCCGCTACTCAGGAAATCGCATTTGCTTTCTCTTCCTCCGGGTACTTAGATGTTTCAGTTCCCCGGGTCTGCCTTCAGTACCCTATGTATTCAGGTAAAGATACTGTTCCATTACGAACAGTGGGTTTCCCCATTCGGAAATCTCCGGATCAAAGCTTACTTACAGCTCCCCGAAGCATATCGGTGTTAGTCCCGTCCTTCATCGGCTCCTAGTGCCAAGGCATCCACCGTGCGCCCTTTCTAACTTAACCGTTAAAAAAGATCTTACAGATGCTTTGAAAAAAATTAATTGCCTTCTATCTATTATCTAGTTTTCAAGGAACAAAGCAGAAAGAATCCATCACATCGTGATGCTTGTCTTTCTTATTTGAATGAATTACTCATTCAAAACTGAACAAAACAAAAGCGCTCTCGTAATTATCCTTAGAAAGGAGGTGATCCAGCCGCACCTTCCGATACGGCTACCTTGTTACGACTTCACCCCAATCATCTGTCCCACCTTAGGCGGCTGGCTCCATAAAGGTTACCTCACCGACTTCGGGTGTTACAAACTCTCGTGGTGTGACGGGCGGTGTGTACAAGGCCCGGGAACGTATTCACCGCGGCATGCTGATCCGCGATTACTAGCGATTCCGGCTTCATGTAGGCGAGTTGCAGCCTACAATCCGAACTGAGAATGGCTTTATGGGATTCGCTTACCTTCGCAGGTTTGCAGCCCTTTGTACCATCCATTGTAGCACGTGTGTAGCCCAGGTCATAAGGGGCATGATGATTTGACGTCATCCCCACCTTCCTCCGGTTTGTCACCGGCAGTCACCTTAGAGTGCCCAACTGAATGCTGGCAACTAAGATCAAGGGTTGCGCTCGTTGCGGGACTTAACCCAACATCTCACGACACGAGCTGACGACAACCATGCACCACCTGTCACTCTGTCCCCCGAAGGGGAAAGCCCTATCTCTAGGGTTGTCAGAGGATGTCAAGACCTGGTAAGGTTCTTCGCGTTGCTTCGAATTAAACCACATGCTCCACCGCTTGTGCGGGCCCCCGTCAATTCCTTTGAGTTTCAGCCTTGCGGCCGTACTCCCCAGGCGGAGTGCTTAATGCGTTAGCTGCAGCACTAAAGGGCGGAAACCCTCTAACACTTAGCACTCATCGTTTACGGCGTGGACTACCAGGGTATCTAATCCTGTTTGCTCCCCACGCTTTCGCGCCTCAGTGTCAGTTACAGACCAGAAAGTCGCCTTCGCCACTGGTGTTCCTCCAAATCTCTACGCATTTCACCGCTACACTTGGAATTCCACTTTCCTCTTCTGCACTCAAGTTCCCCAGTTTCCAATGACCCTCCACGGTTGAGCCGTGGGCTTTCACATCAGACTTAAGGAACCACCTGCGCGCGCTTTACGCCCAATAATTCCGGACAACGCTTGCCACCTACGTATTACCGCGGCTGCTGGCACGTAGTTAGCCGTGGCTTTCTGGTTAGGTACCGTCAAGGTACCAGCAGTTACTCTGGTACTTGTTCTTCCCTAACAACAGAACTTTACGACCCGAAGGCCTTCTTCGTTCACGCGGCGTTGCTCCGTCAGACTTTCGTCCATTGCGGAAGATTCCCTACTGCTGCCTCCCGTAGGAGTCTGGGCCGTGTCTCAGTCCCAGTGTGGCCGATCACCCTCTCAGGTCGGCTACGCATCGTCGCCTTGGTGAGCCATTACCTCACCAACTAGCTAATGCGCCGCGGGCCCATCTATAAGTGACAGCGTAAACCGTCTTTCCATCTTCTCTCATGCGAGAAAAGAACGTATCCGGTATTAGCTCCGGTTTCCCGAAGTTATCCCAGTCTTATAGGCAGGTTGCCCACGTGTTACTCACCCGTCCGCCGCTAATCTCAGGGAGCAAGCTCCCGTCGATTCGCTCGACTTGCATGTATTAGGCACGCCGCCAGCGTTCGTCCTGAGCCAGGATCAAACTCTCCGAAGAAATGTTTGACTTGCTCATTTGCTTTTTTGATAGTGTATGCTCACTTAAAATTTAACGTTGGCGCTTTGTTTTGTTCAGTTTTCAAAGAGCAATTTCGTTGTCGTTTACTTCGTAAGCGACTTTTACATCTTATCATGTCTTCAACTCTGTTGTCAACATGTTTTTTAAGTTTTTTTGTTTTGATGAAGCTGCGAAAGCTGATGTCCCGCAGCGACATGTATTAATATAACACCTATATTATTAATGGTCAACAACAAAATCGAATTTTTTTAAAAGTTTTTTGACACCCGATAAAACCGATGATATACCTCGTTCCCTTTTGTCTCCGCTTTGATGACGTCAATTACCTTCTTCTCTATCAAATATTCCAATAAAACACCTAGGTCGACTGAATAAAACTTAACTTCCGGATGATCCATAAGCTCCGCAATCGTCCACGGATCTTCTTTCGTCCCCATTATTTCAACCAAATGCTGTGAACCTGCATTCGTCCTCGAATAAATAAGAAATTCACTAGCAAGGAATAGTAGCTCCAATCTTTTTTCGAGAGTTTCCTCACTGCTGATCAATTCTTTATACAGCTTGTAGATTTCAGGTTCCATATGCTTCACTTGGTTCCAGACCGTAACCTCCGGATAAAAGCCTTGTTCAATTATTTCCAAACGGGCCAAGTGATGCAGTGAATGAACGATATGGTTGTATGCCTCAAGATAATGGCCTTTTTCAAAGAAGCTTTTCCCATCCATGTACCTGCGAATTAACTTCGCGAATTCCATCCCCATCTTTAACTTCCTTCCATAGAAGGGGAACTCCCGAATTTCGGTTTTCAAACGGTCCAAATATTCATTCCGATCAAAAAGGACCTTCCCGTTATATATCCAGTCAACCACTTTGCGGTTCGTCCCTAATAGGAGCCATTCTTTTAATTGATCTTCCTTTACGATATGCAAGGCTGCCTTTTTATCCTGGTAAGTGTAATGTTTTAAAAACACGGCCTCTTCGGCTTCGTCTGCTATTACAAAAAGAATGTAGTCAAATGTATCGGTAATCGGGCTATTATCATCTCTTTTTTCTATTAACAAGATTCCAAGTGTAGATTTTAAACTTGCTCGCTCTTGATAAATCGGGCGAAGGATATCTTCCATCATAAATTCCTCCAAAACCTTTTTTTTTTAGACTTTCGACAAAACTCTTCAATTTCCTGCTTATTTCCCTTACCCCAAACCAATTCAATTCAAAAGTAATATGTATCCTTAATTTCTTTTTTGTTCCATCCATTGTTTATGTTATAGTTAAAGTTATATTTTAGGAGGGACAATCCATGGCTAAATATTCTAGCAAAATCAATAAAATACGTACTTTTGCTTTGAGTTTGATTTTCATTGGCTTTATCGTAATGTACCTTGGGCTATTCTTCAAAACGCACCCTGTTGTCATGACGATTTTCATGGGTCTGGGCCTTTTATTCATAATCGCAAGCACCGGCGTTTATTTTTGGATTGGAATGCTTTCTACAAAATCAATCCAGGTTGTCTGCCCTAACTGCGGCAAACCTACAAAAATACTAGGGCGTGTAGATATTTGCATGCATTGTGAAGAACCATTGACACTTGACAGAAAGTTGGAAGGCGAAGAATTCAACGAAAAATATAACCGAAAAAGCCTGCATGACTAGGTCGCCTAACTTAATTCCCTTTCAAGAAGTCTTTAACAATTGTATCATTTCTTCATAACATAAAAAAAAGTTCCAACCAAGTGGAGGAACTTTTTTTAATGCGATTCTTTTTTCGCACAATCCGTACAATCGCCGTAGATTTCCATCCGATGGTGACTAACATTGAAACCGGTGACTTGTGCTGCGAAATGCTCGACTTCATCCAATGCAGGATAATCGAAATCCACAATTTTTCCGCAAGTTTGGCAAATTACGTGATAATGATTCGTCGTCACGAAATCAAACCTTGCTGAAGAATCACCATACGTAAGTTCTTTTACCAAACCTACCTCACGGAAAACACGCAGGTTGTTATAAACCGTTGCCACACTCATATTCGGAAACTTGCCTTCCAGCGCTTTATATATATCATCAGCGCTAGGGTGGGACATGGAGCTTATCAAATACTCAAGTATCGCATGGCGTTGAGGAGTTATTCTTACACCGGTATCTTTTAAGGAATCCAACGCTTCTTTTAACTGAACTTCAGACACCGTCATCCACCTCTTTTTCTCATTAAGTATGAATTCTTAAATTATAATATTTATAAATAGTGTACCTTTTATGCGTTGAATTTGTCAATAATTCAATGGCTTAACCATTCTTTTTTAGTTTATTCATGAACACAGTGAATCTTTCCCATTTTTGCATTGAGTTTAGTATCCCCTAGATAAGTCAATTACGTTGGTGAAGTCTTTTCCAGCTTTCATGTATTCACGCATGTTTTTTTCGAAAATGGCAAAGGTTCTTGGTAAATATTCTCCGCTTTTACTTGATAGATGCGGTGTGACTGTAACATTCTCCATCTTCCAAAACGGATGCCCTTTTCCTAAAGGTTCCGGATCAAATACATCCAAGATGGCATGAGACAATTCCCCAGCATCCAGGGCTTCGATCAACTCTTCATCGTTAATCAGGTCACCGCGGCCAATATTCACGAATACTGCAGATTCTTTCATTACTTTAAAGTGTTCTTTTTGCAAAAAGCCCTTCGTTTCATCCGTACTTGGCAAGACTGATACGATATAATCGGCTCCCGGTATGGCTTCCAATAAATTATCCATGGTATAAAGGTAATCGATGGATTCCACTGGTTTCCCGCTCCGGTTCACTCCCATCGTCGTCATCCCAAAAGCTTTCCCAAGACGAGCCACTTCCCCTCCAATTGCACCGACACCAATAACGATCATAGTCTTGCCATTCAATTCCCCTACTTCAATCTTTCTATCCCACAGTTCTTCCTTTTCATTCTTCATAAGCAATTTCAATTTCTTTTCATATTGCAAAAGCATTCCTATCGTATACTCAGCCATTGGGATTTTATGAATGCCTCTTGCGTTGGTCACCAGAATGCCACGTTCCTCAATGGCTTTAAATGGCATTAATTCCATCCCTGCACTCATGACCATGATCCATTTCAAGTTCGCCGCTTTCCCAATGATTTCTTCAGTTAAGTCTTCACCATATGTAATTAAGATTTCCGCTTCACGAAGCGGGCCATCCGTCCATCCTTTTTGATAAATGAAGTTCAATTCAGGAAAAGCTTCCATCATCTTCGTTTGGATGCCTTCATTCGGAATGACAGTTGAAAGTATTAACATGTTTATCTCTCCCTTTTAATTAACATAAAAAAACACGGGCTCTATGTGTCCCGCGCAACTTTCTCTGAGGAGGTATTCCCTTAATAAAGCATATTCAGGTGTCCCCTTTTTGAGTTGGACAAAAGCCTTACCCTTATTAAAAAAGGCTTAATTTTAAAGAATTTGGGTTTAATGCATGTAATTCCGGCAAAATGAAAACGCCATCCCTTCTGATCAGGACGTCGTCAAAATAGATGTCACCACCACCATATTCGGGACGCTGGATCAAGACCATATCCCAATGTATCGATGAACGGTTTCCATTATCAGCTTCTTCATAGGCAAGTCCAAGAGCCAAGTGCAGACTCCCGCTTATTTTCTCATCGAACAAGATATCGTCCATAGGTTCCAATATGTATGGATTGATTCCAATTGCAAACTCCCCGATAAACCGGGACCCCTCATCAATATTAAGAATTTGGTTCATTTCAGAGTCACGATTGGATGTCGCTTTAATGATTTTTCCCTTTTTAAAGTTTAATTCTATTTCACTAAAGGTGATTCCTTCATAGGTTGTTGGTGTGTTGAAGGCTATCCTTCCATTGAGACTATCTTTTATGGGTGCCGTAAAAACTTCTCCATCCGGTAAATTCTTTTTTCCGGCACATATGATGGCAGGCATATCTTTGATGGAAAAGGTCAAATCTGTCCCAGGTGAAACGATCCTGACTTTGTCAGTTCGTTCCATCAATTGTTTTAACGGTTTCAAGGACGCCTCCATTTTCCCGTAATCCATGGTGCATACGTTCAAAAGGAAGTCTTGGTACCTATCGAAGGTCATGCCGGCTTTATGCGCGGATGCGTTGGTGGGATAATTAAGCAAGACCCAACGTCGGTTGTTTACATAGAAAAGAGTGGGGGATTTCATTGCCTCCCCTTGAAGACGGTGCCTCTCGATGGGAACATCAGTCATTTCCACATCGTTTTCTTCCCCTGTGATGATGATGACTGCATCGATATCCCTATATTTCTTCAAGGCCCATTGCGAAGATATGTCAAGTTGTTCCTTCACATTCCCTTGTAACAGGTGGCGGCTTATCTCATCGTCTTCGAGTTCTACATATGGATAAGCACCAACTCTGTATATTTCATCAATCAGTTCTTTCAATAATGGTTTCGTGTTGATATGCCCCCGTATGAGGATTCTCTCTTTTGGCTGTAATTGTATCGAATGATGAATCAGCCTGGCTGCAAGCTTCGTTATTCGCTCATCCTTCATCTGCCTGTCCCTTATTTTTCGAGGTCGCGAAGAGTTTCAAGCGCTTCTTCGACGTGGCCTTTGACTTTTACTTTACGCCATTCTTTGACTACCTTACCAGACTTATCAATCAGAAAAGTTGAACGTTCAATGCCCATATACTCCTTGCCGAAGTTCTTTTTCAATTGCCAAACATCAAATGATTCAGCCGCTTCATGATTTTCGTCAGCCAGCAGCAGAAAAGGCAATCCATGTTTCTCGATGAATTTTTCATGACGTGCCGCTGGATCTGGGCTGATACCAATGATTACAGCGTTCAATTCCTCGAATTGCTCATTATGGTCCCGGAAATCACAGGCCTCCGTCGTGCAGCCTGGCGTCATGTCTTTTGGATAGAAATATAAAACAATGTATTTCCCCTTAAAATCCGATAGCGATACCATTTCGCCATTGTTTGCAGGGAGTTTGAAATCAGGTGCTGTTTCACCAATTTTAACAGTCATATTGAACCCTCCATTTTTTTCATTATGGTAAGAGTACCCAATAATCGAAAGAAAAACAACTTTCATTTATCCCTCCTATCTTTCTGCTCCAGATCGATCACCGTCCGAATCACGAACGCTGCCGGCAGTGTATACCCGATGAAAGCCTGAATGGTAGCTATCATCCTGCCCATGCCAATTGGGGCTATATCTCCATACCCCACAGAAAACATCGTCATCGCACTAAAATAAAAAGAAGTCTTCAACTGTTCATAGAAAGTGCCATCCAATCGATTGCCCATATCAAGAATCACCGAATGATTCTGAAGCTCGTATAATAAATAAATCAGTGCAAACCCAACTAATATCGTCGCATATAAATTGCCAAGCCACAGCATATCCTCCAGAGAAAATTTCTTTCCTCCCGACTCAACAAGAAATAACGTACGAATGCTCATCACCATGCAAAAAATGATTCCTGCAATCAAGATGTAGAAAGTCATCCCCCACGCCCCATTTCAAAACGCCACTCCCTCTATACATACTCCCTGTCCAAACAATATATTCTTTTTTAGGAACAGACCTCAGCCTTATACCCACACTTCCAATTAACGGTTACAATTCCCGAATCTTTTTTCCATGTTGACCCTTTTGGTCGGATATGTTACGATTGTCTAAATTTTTATAATAGTTTTTATTTTATAAATCTTTGACCTGCAAACAGTTATCAAGGCAGGTTTTGCAAAATTTCATATGTGGAAATAGGTTCCTAATTTTCATTAGGATTAAAAGGGAAGTCCGGTGTAATTCCGGCACGGTCCCGCCACTGTAATGGGAATGTTAGCGCCATCCAATATGCCACTGATCAAAGGATCGGGAAGGCCCGCCGCTAATGATATTCCCTAAGTCAGGAGACCTGCCTATTTCGACAACACTGTTTTAACCTACGGGAGATAGGGAGGTGTTAGGGACCTTATAATTGTAAGGGGCATTCTGCCTCTTTATTTTAAGCATTTCTAACTTTCTCTTTTGACGGTTAGGGATGCTTTTTTTATTGATCAAACAAATGAATGTAGGAGGATGGGAATTTTGAAAAGCAGTAGTTTGGGTTACCCTCGAATCGGGGAAGATCGTGAATGGAAACGTACATTAGAAGCTTACTGGTCCGGAAAAATCGATGAAGCAGAATTTACGGCACAACTAAAAGCCATCCGTTTAGGCAACTTACAAAAACAGAAGAAACGAGGCATTGATATCATTCCTGTCAACGACTTCACTTTCTATGATCAAATGCTGGATATGTCCGTAATGTTCGGTCTTGTTCCTGAGCGTTATTCAGCTTATGAAGGCGGGAGCGTTCCCCTTTCCGTTTATTATTCAATGGCTCGCGGAAACAATGATGAAGTCGCTTCCGAAATGACGAAATGGTTCAATACGAACTATCACTATATTGTCCCTGAATTAAAACTGTCACAGCTGACTTTAACAGAAAATAAACCACTTGCAGCATATCGGGAAGCCAAGGAAAAGCTAGGGATTGAAACTAAGCCCGTGTTGATCGGACCTTATACTTTCATCTCCCTTTCCAAAGGCTTCAATAAACAAGAAATCCCTGGCATCATCCTGAGCCTGCTTCCCCTATACACGCAAATCCTGCGGGAGTTGGAGCAAGAAGGCGTGAAGTGGGTTCAAATGGACGAACCTTCTCTTGTTTCATCCATTTCCAAAGATGATATGCAAACTGTTACTTACCTCTATGAAAAACTGAATGAAGCAGCACCAAACCTGAACATCATGCTACAAACATACTTTGATGCCGTGGAACATTACCAAGAAGTCATCGAATTACAAGTCCAAGGAATCGGTCTTGATTTTGTACATGATAAGGGGAGGAATCTAAGTAATCTTGAAGCATTCGGTTTCCCGAAGGACAAAGTGCTTGCTGCAGGTGTGATTGACGGAAAAAATATTTGGCTATCTGATTTATCGAAAAAAATCCAATTGATCGAGACTCTTAAGAAAAAGGTAGCCGAAGACCAAATTTGGCTTCAGCCCTCTTGTTCCCTGCTTCATGTCCCGGTGACCGTTCGTAATGAAACCGCCCTTTCAAAAGAAGTGAAAGAGGCCCTTGCATTCGCTGATGAGAAACTTGAGGAAATCACACTCTTGGTCAAAGGGAATAATCAAGGCTTTGAAGCAATTGCCGAAAAAGTCGATGCAAATAAATTTACGGTTCAAACGTTAGCAAGTTCAAATGCACGGAATCACGGGAGTGTACAATCCAATGTCGAAAAGGTTAAAACCAGGACCTCCGGCCGTCAGCTTCCATTTAAAGAACGTTACCAAAAACAACAGGAATTTTTCAAATTGCCTTTTCTTCCTTCGACTACGATCGGTAGCTTTCCGCAGACACTTGAAGTTAAACAAGCACGCGGGAAATTCAAAAGAGGAGAATGGACCGCTTCGCAATATGAAACATTCGTTAACGAAGAAATCGGCAGGTGGATCGAAATCCAAGAAGAAATCGGTTTGGATGTTCTCGTTCACGGGGAATTCGAACGGACGGATATGGTTGAATACTTCGGCCATAAGTTAGGCGGATTCGTCTTTCTAGAAAAGGGTTGGGTACAATCCTATGGATCCCGCTGCGTGAAACCACCAGTCATCTACGGCGACATCCATTTCATCGAACCGATGACAGTCAGGGAAAGTGTATACGCACAATCCCTTACGAAGAAGACGGTAAAGGGAATGCTTACAGGTCCTGTTACGATTTTGAACTGGTCATTTGTCCGTGATGATACTTCCAGGGAGAATGTTTGCTATCAGCTGGCACTCGCTTTAGAAAAAGAAGTCATTGCATTGGAATCCGCTGGAATTAAAATGATTCAGGTTGATGAGCCTGCACTTAGAGAAGGTCTGCCATTGAAAAAAAGCGATCGCGATGAGTATTTGAACTGGGCTGTAAATTCATTCTTGATATCCACATCAAGCGTGGAGGATACAACCCAAATTCACACGCATATGTGCTATTGCGACTTCAACAGTTTCATGGATGTCATCTCCTCCCTCGATGCCGATGTAATTTCCATCGAAACATCCCGTAGTCATGGGGAGCTTGCTTCGGCATTCGAGGAAAAAACATATGAAAAAGGTATTGGCCTGGGTGTGTATGATATTCACAGCCCGCGTGTGCCGGCAGTGGAAGAAATGGTCGATATGATTGAACGGGGCATCAAGGTATTGGATAAAGACCAGTTTTGGATCAATCCCGACTGCGGCCTGAAAACAAGGGGTATCCCGGAAACCGTCGCTTCCCTGAAAAACATGGTCGAAGCAGCAAAAATCGTCCGTGAAAATCTTTTAGCTAAACCAACAGGCAAATGATTGAAAAGAACGTTGCCCATCCAACACAGCAGTCACTGTCTTTTTTAACCGACCTTGTTTTTCCACCGGATACAAATCATCACAATACCATCTTTGGTGGAAAAGTAATGGCATATGTTGATAAAATAGCCTGCATTTCAGCTATGCGTCATTGTCGAAAACCCTTTGTGACTGCTTCAAGCGACTCTTTTGATTTTTTGGCCCCCATCAAGACAGGGGATGCGATCAACCTTGAAGCTTATGTCACCTGTGCTCATCGCACATCAATGGAGGTATTCGTGAAAGTGGAGCGTGAGAACCTATTAACAGGTGAAAAACAGCTTACCGCACGCGCTTTTTTAACGATGCTGGCCATTGATGAAGACGGTAAGCCGACAAACGTACCTCAGGTCATACCGGAAACGGAAGAGGAAAAGCAGCAATATATTCAAGCACAAGCAAGATATATTGAAAGAAAGAAAAAACGGAACTAAACAAAAACCCCTTCAACATGAATGCTGTTGAAGGGTTTTTTTTAGTTCCCTGCCCCGCGGTACCTCTTCACTCCCTGATTCCATATGAAAACGGATATCACGAAAAAGGCAACCCCAATTACAGGTGTGGCAAATGCATATGCATACCACTCTTCTTTTCTAAGGAAATAAGATGCCGGATAGACACCAACAAACGCGAATGGCAGCACCCATGTAAGGACAAAACGGATGACCTTATTATAAATATCAACAGGATATCGCCCGTAGTTCCCGATATTGTACATCATTGGCATGATGGATGTTTTCGCATCCGACCAGAACCCAATGCTTGCTATCGCAACGAAAATTGCTGCATAAGCTAGGGCCCCGCCTATTGCAAAAATGATGAAAAGAATCGGGTCATACCAAGTAAGCTGCAAATCCAATGAAATCCCCGAATAGAATATAATGATCAAACCGGTCACAACACCAAATAACGCTTCTAGCTCGATTCTTTCTAAAATGACTTGAAACAGGCTATGTATCGGTCTTGTTAATATCCGGTCCATTTCACCTTTGACGATATAGCGGTCATTAAAATCCCAGATGTTGAAAAAGGCAGAAAAAAGGGCGAATGGGATAAGGAAGAATCCATAAATGAATATGATTTCTTCACGGCTCCAGCCGCTTAAAAACTGGGTATGTCCAAAAACGACTAAGATAAATACCAGATTCACGACCTGATTCAGCAGGTCCGATAGGATTTCCATGAAAAAATCGGCTCTATATTGCAATCTTGTTTTCATATATTGACTCACATATTGAAAAAACATCGATACATAAAACATCCCGTCAACCTCCTTGAATAATCAGCTGTTTTTTTGCGACTATCCATAAAAGCTGAATCGGTATTATGAGAATGATGCACCAAATTAACTGCTGTAAAAGCGCCATGCCAATTTCGCCTGAACTGTACCCGTTCGTAAAAATCATGCTTGGTACATAACTGATCCCTTGAAAGGGCAAATATTTCATCACTTCCTGCGCCCATATCGGATAGAAACTGATGGGCAGCAGCAGACCGGAAAATAAATCAATGATAACCCTTTTAGCCCGGATCAATCCGGCATTATTATATAAGAAAAAGGTAGTGATTCCCGTCAATAAGTTAATTTGTGTATTGATGATGAAGCTGAACAGCAAGGAAATGCCGAATATCCCCCACGTAGCCGGCTCGTGCGGCAATTCGATAGGAAAAATGAAAGCTACCAGCAGCATTCCTGGAATCGAGAAGAAAAAGAAACGGAATATCCCTTCCCCAAGTCCTTGCATCGTTTTCATGCCTAAATAGTTATAAGGCCGGATCATTTCAATGGCGACCTTGCCGTCTTTAATTTCAGTGGCGATTTCGCGGTCAATATTATTGAAATAAAAAGCGCGCGCCATCCATGCAACCGCGACATAGGTTGTCATCTGCATACCTGAAAGTCCTTCGATGGAGCTTTTTTCTCCATATATCGCATTCCATAAGAAATAATAAGCACCGATATTAATGCTATAAATTAAAATGCCGGTATAATAATCCGTTCGATACGCAAGCATCATCAAAAAACGCATGCGGATCATTGCAAGATACTTCCCCATGGCCCTCCCCCTTCTTGATAGACACGTTGTTTCTTAATGATAAGAGAGTCAGACAGTGCCTTCTTCGTAAATGTTTCGAACAATCTCTTCAATGGAAGTTTCATGGATTTTGATGTCCTTTATTTTAAAATGAGATACAACAGCCGAAACAAGCTGTGAAATATGATCACTTTCTTCTTTTAACAAGGCAATGTATGTTTGATTTTTCTCATCATAAACCCAGTTAGCGGTAAATGGGAGCGCTAATGATTGCAATTCCTTCAATGCGATCGGCTCGATGAATTGAAAATGGATCTGTTTTTCCTCAGCCCAGTTATCTTTTAAACTCTGCAATTCACCATCATAAATGATTTGTCCTTCATCAAGCATGATTACGCGCTCACATAATGCTTCAATGTCTCCTAAATCATGGGTAGTCAAAAGGATTGTCGTATTATATTTTTCATTGATTTCTTTCAGGAACTCACGAATCTTCATTTTCACGAGTACATCAAGTCCAATCGTCGGCTCATCCAGGAACAGCAAAGGCGGATTGTGGATCAAGGCTGCCGCAAGCTCGCAGCGCATTCGCTGACCAAGTGAGAGTTTACGCACTGGTTTGTCCAGCAAAGGTCCGATATCAAGCGTCTTGATGACATGTTCCATATGATCGTTATATTGTTCATCCGTTACCTTATAGACCTTTTTTAGCAGCCTAAAGGATTCTTGAACTGCAATATCCCACCAAAGCTGTGAGCGCTGACCGAATACGACTCCGATTGTCTGAGTGAACTTTTCCCTTTCTTTATGCGGATTCATGCCATTGACCGTGATTTCACCTGCTGTCGGTTCCAAAATACCAGTGAGCATTTTGATCGTGGTCGATTTCCCTGCACCATTTTCCCCGATATAAGCTACCATCTCACCCTTTTTTACAGTAAAATTGATATCATTGACGGCAGGGACGATTTTATAATTTCTGGTAAGTAAATCCCGGAAGGCACCCTTTAGCCCTGTACGGCTTGATGCCGACTTAAATTCCTTCCGAAGCTGTTTCACTTGAATTGCATCACTCATCCTGTTACATCCTCCGTAATCTCTTGTCCTAATGAATTAGTTTATCCAACCTAACCTTTTTAGACAATAAAAATGCTTGGATGCCATATACCATTTTCAGGGAGAAATGATCGTTGTACCAGATACATATATAAAGGAGACGAGTATGCTATGAATATCAAAAGATTATTACTATCCCAAATCGAAAAGGTCGTTATCGACCTCCGATATGACTTCCTTTATGAAGATGAATACGGGGAATTGTTATGCCAAGTCATCCAAAGGGATTCCAGCGGATCGATCGAAAGCACCCCCATAAGTTTCCACCTTCGTATTAATGAAGAAAAAGGAACCGGTCACCTAATCTATTATCAAGCCCAGGGCGAAATGAACCGCCAATCCTTCGACATCGAAAACCCTGCCACCATCTTGGCCATTCTTACTTTCATAACCGAAGTTTTGGGATCCGGCCCCATTTCCCAAACAAAATGATGGCCCGGAATCCGGATGCTTCTAGGGCTGCAGCGGTTCCATCAGGGGACGAATCACATTTACCAGCCTTCCACCCCAGATTTACGGACGGAAAAGTGCTATGATTAAGGGGATATATGTTTATATTTATAGGAGGTTTTAAGATTGGATTTTAGTAATTCGGAGCTTTTACATAAAGAGGCATTGGAACATATCGTTGGCGGGGTTAACAGCCCATCCCGTTCTTACAAAGCCGTAGGCGGCGGTTCACCAGTTGCGATGGATCATGCCAAAGGGGCTTATTTCTGGGATGTCGACGGCAATAAATATATCGATTATTTAGCTGCATATGGCCCGATCATTACAGGGCATGCGCATCCACATATCACGGATGCTATCGTTAAAGCAGCAGAAACGGGCGTTTTATACGGCACCCCGACAAAACATGAAGTGAAATTTGCCAAAATGTTGAAAGAAGCCATACCATCCATGGATAAAGTCCGCTTCACCAATTCAGGCACCGAATCAGTCATGTCCACAATCCGTGTTGCCCGCGCTTACACAGGACGCGATAAGATCATCAAGTTTGCAGGCTGTTACCACGGACACTCCGACCTTGTTCTCGTCGCTGCAGGTTCCGGCCCGTCCACTCTAGGAACACCGGACTCTGCCGGTGTTCCAAAAAGCATCGCACAAGAAGTCATCACGGTACCTTTCAATGATATCGAGTCATTTAAAGAAGCGCTTGATAAATGGGGCAATGAAATTGCAGGCGTGCTTGTTGAACCGATCGTCGGCAACTTTGGAATCGTGGAACCAAGCCCTGGCTTCTTGGAAGAAGTCATTTCATTATCTCACGAAGCCGGATCACTCGTCATTTTCGACGAGGTCATCACAGCGTTCCGCTTCATGTATGGAGGGGCACAGGACTTCTTGGGAATTCAACCCGATTTGACCGCGCTTGGAAAAATCATCGGGGGCGGGCTTCCTATTGGTGCCTATGGCGGTAAAAAAGAAATCATGGAAACTGTCGCCCCGCTAGGACCAGCTTATCAAGCAGGTACGATGGCAGGAAATCCTGCTTCCATGCTTTCCGGGATAGCTTGCTTAGAAGTACTTAAAGAAGAGGGTCTGTACGAAGAGCTTGACCGGCTGGGAAAAATCCTTGAAGAAGGTATCCTGAAAGCGGCTCACCAATATAATGTCCCGATCACCATCAACCGTCTTAAAGGGGCATTGACGATCTATTTCACGACAGAAAAAATTGAAAACTATGAGCAGGCGGAAAATACGGATGGCGAAATGTTCGCTAAGTTCTTCAAACTCATGCTCAATCAGGGAATCAATTTGGCACCATCCAAATACGAAGCCTGGTTCTTGACAATTGCTCACACGGATGATGATATCGCTTATACTCTAAAAGCGGTTGAACATGCATTCAAAAACCTATTATAATAAATCGAATCAGCATAATTATGCATTTTTTATACACCCTCAGGATGTACATCAATCCTGAGGGTTTCCTATTTACCTGTAATAAATCTTTAATATTAGCATTTAAAGCCACTTCTCACAAAAATCCCATCATTCAAAGCATCCATCCCATTGTATAAAAAATTGATTTCTGAATATTTAAATGATATGATATGGATACATTTATATACATTTATACACTATCTTTCAATCTATCAAAACTTGGACTATTGTTCGGGTTTACTAATATTTCCCCCATTAAACACATGCTACAGGAGGTGAAAGGCAGAGAATAAGGGTAACCTTATTCAAGCCACATATATGACCCAACAATGGACACCTGCTACATTCAAAGAATTTCACAAGGAAGAACATGATGCCTGCGGAATTGTTTCCTGCATCGAAAAAAAGAAGATCCCTACTAACGAAAACATCTTTGCCTGTATCGACGCCCTGGTTAAAATGAACCATCGCTGCGGCTTCATCAATGGTGAGGGCGATGGCGCCGGCATCCATATCGATATTCCCCGGGCTCTTTGGAAAAAGAAGCTTGAAGCGGTAAATGTCGATTCAGGCATCGTCGATCAAGATTCCTTTATAGTCGGCCACTTATTTTTAAGCAAAAAAACAGAAGCTAACGACTTAAAAATCGAAGTTAAGGAGAAACTGCTCCAACATGGTCTCTCATTGATATTCGAAACGGATAAAGCCTACCGTTCCGAGGCATTGGGACCGATTGCCATTCAAGAAGACCCAGTGTTCTGGCAATTTGCCTGTTCCTCCACCATCAATAACAACCAGGAGCTTTCAAATGTTCTTTTTGAGCTGACTTCCGACATCGAAAAAAGTGATTTCATCCATGTTGCATCTTTAAGCCAGCATCATGCGGTATACAAAGTGATGGGCGCTGGGGATACGCTCCCTGCCTATTATCTTGATCTTGCCGATCCTTTGGCTGCCTCCACCATGACACTGGGACATAATCGTTTTTCAACTAATACTCTATCAAGCTTCTTCCGGGTCCAGCCTTTCAGTGTACTTGGTCATAATGGCGAAATCAATACCATCGCCAAATTGCGTGATGAAGCGAAAATGATCGGAGTTCCCATCGCTAAAGATGGAAGCGACTCACAGGATTTAAACAAGACGATCGAAACTTTCATCTGCCGTCATGGCTACTCTTTATTTGAAGCTGTCGATCTTATGTTTCCGCCAATCATCAATGAAATCAAGGAATATCCCGAGCACTTACAAGACTTATATACGTATTTAAGGGAAGCATGGGGTCATTTTGCACAAGGTCCGGCAGGCATCATCTCCCGTTTCGGCGATGAAGCCGTGTTCTCTGTCGACTCTTTAGGCTTGCGCCCACTATGGAATATTGAAACGGAATCATCCTATATGTTCACTTCCGAACCAGGAATCATCCCTTCCAGTGAATATACCGGAGATCCGAAACCGATGGGTCCAGGGGAAAAAATAGGTTTGAAATGGAACGGCGACCGTATAGAATTGTACACATACAAGGATTACCAGGATAAAGTATTTGAACTCTTCAATGATCGTTTCGTCCTTTCCAATGACCGAGTCCGCTTACAGCCCCAAGTTTTTGAAAAGGTTGTTTCCATGACAAACACGCAAGCCATTCATAATGGGCAGTATAAAGCCTTTGGGTGGGAAAGGGAGCATGTCCAATTAGTGGAACAGATGGCCGAAAAAGGCGCTGAGCCCATTCGTTCACTTGGTCACGATGCGCCACTGGCAGCACTTAATCCCCAACGGACCAACATTGCTGATTTCATCAAGGAAAGTGTGGCCGTTGTAACCAACCCAGCGATCGACCGGGACCGGGAAACCGAGCATTTCTCAACAAGAACGATCATCGGGAAACGTCCTTCCCTTTTCGAAGCGAATAAGGCAGGAAATGTTACGGAGCTGCTGACTCCCTTATTGATTGAAGGATCAACTGGTTATGAGTGTTCATCTATCGTATCGCAGCCAAGCTATGATCAGTTCATTAAATATAACCAAGATCAAAAACTCGTGCATTTCATTTCAAGCACGTTCAAAGAGGATGAAAACATCACGGATGCCTTGACCAGGATTACGGATGAAAGTGTCAATGCAGTGGATGAAGGAAAAACGCTGCTCGTTCTGGATGATGCCCTTGCCCATCAAAACGGCAACCTTTGGCTTGATCCACACCTCGTCACTTCAGCCGTCGATCAAGCGTTGGTCCGCACAGGCAAGCGCCGTGATTGTTCCATCCTTTTACGTTCAGCATCGCTAAGATCATTGCATGATATCATCGTTTCTTATGGTCTTGGGGCCAACTTAATCAGCCCCTATTATATGTTCCTTTCCTTATCTTCAGAAGACCTCAAGGGGGTTACCAATCTATATAACTCCTTGACGAAAGGCCTTGAGAAAGTCATCTCCACCATTGGCATTCATGAGCTGCGCGGCTATGGAAGACTTTTCTCAAGCATCGGTTTACATGAGGAAATCGCGAAATATTTAAATGTGGCTAACTTCTTCGGATCCAATGATCTGGACTATAATTTTGATAAAATCAAGGCAGATGCCATCCAGCGTGCAGAAGATTACGGCAATGAAAAAGAACGGATGGGAAAGACCTTTCATTTATTTCCTAGAATTTGGAAGTCTATCGGGGAAGTTGCTTCAACCGGGGACTATGATGCTTATCGTGAAAAGATCACTGAACAGGAAGAATCCAATCCTACGGCGATCCGTCACTTGACATCATTAAAAACTTCAGATGCTTCCATCCCTTCTGAAGAAGTCAGTCTTTCGGTCGGCGAACAGGAAATGCCGTTCGTCATAGCCTCTATGTCCTTTGGATCACAAAATGAGATTGCTTTCCGGGCCTATGCAGAAGCTGCCGAGAGGTTAGGCATGATCAGCATGAATGGTGAAGGCGGGGAAATCAAGGATATGCTGGGCAAGTACCCGAAATCCCGCGGACAGCAAATCGCTTCCGGCCGCTTCGGTGTCAATGCAGAACTCTTGAACTCTTCAAATCTATTGGAAATTAAAATTGGGCAAGGGGCAAAACCTGGTGAAGGCGGTCACCTTCCCGGTTCCAAGGTCACAGCGAAAATCGCAGAAGCCCGAAATGCAACAATCGGTTCCGATTTGATCTCCCCTTCCAATAACCATGATATATACTCAATTGAAGATTTGGCCCAAATGATCCATGAGCTGAAAACGGCAAATGACAAAGCAAAAGTCGCCGTCAAAGTACCGGTCGTTCCAAACATTGGTACGATTGCTGTGGGCGTCGCAAAAGCTGGGGCCGATATCATAACGCTTTCTGGTTTTGATGGCGGAACGGGTGCAGCCAGGATCCATGCACTCGCACATGTCGGTCTACCAGTTGAGATAGGTGTGAAAGCGGCCCATAATGCTCTGCTTGAGTCAGGTATTCGTCAGAATGTTGAAATTTGGGCTGATGGTGGGTTAAAAAGCTCGATGGATGTATTGAAGGTCATGCTGCTTGGCGCAAACCGTGTAGGTTTTGGGACCCTTTCGATGATAGCCGTCGGCTGTACAACATGCCGTGGATGTCACCTTGATACCTGCCATGTGGGCATCGCCACTCAAATTGAATCGGAAGCGCAGGCGAAAGAACATGGGCTGCGCCGATTTGTTCCACGAAAGTTTGATTTAGCCGTTCAGGGATTAACGAATATGTTCAGTGCATTTGCAAAAGAACTCAAATCTTTGACAGGATCACTTGGGGTGAAGAATCTTCAGGATATCGTCGGACGTTCCGATTTGCTACAGCAAGTTAAAGGTCAACAATCATTGGATTTAACCTATTTATTGAAAAACCTGGATATAACACCGTTCTCACATAAAGAAACGGCGGCATATTTGAATGAAGGCTCCATGCAGGTAGCCGTTGGCGCTGAATATCTGGATTCGCATGTAGATGATCTGCAGCAATCCCGTAGCTATAGCTCGATCACTTCCGAGCAGCGTGTACTCGGCAGCAGGGTGTCCTGTCACCGCGTTAGGGGCAGATTGGATGGATCATACAAAAAACTTCCTCCCGTTCACCTATCCTACCAGGATGGTTCCATCCCGGGTAATGGTCTTGGGGCATACAATACGGAGGGAATTTCAATCAGCGTGAATGGCGGTGCCCAAGATGGTATTGGCAAAACATCGATTGGCGGAAATATTGCCATCTTTAAATCTCCCGGAAAAGATGGGAAGTTCTACAATGGCTCTGTCGGTAAGGGATTTGGTTACGGTGCACAGCATGGTCTTCTCATTGCCCAAGGTGATGCCGATGCCAGGGCGGGAATCCGGCTTTCCGGAGCGGATATGATCATTGGTGGCTTATTGAAACAACCGCTTCCTGAAAAGGAAAACGGTAATATTGCGGTTACTTCCAATATTAAGGGATTCGCTTTTGAATACATGACAAATGGAAGAGGTTTGGTTCTGGGTGATCCCGGTCCATGGATTTGCGCGGGGATGACAGGCGGTGTCGTTTATTTACGGCAACAGCCTGAATCTGGATTAACCAAAGAAGTCATTAAGAAACGGGTTGCTAAAGGGGCAAAGATTTCCATTGAGCCCCTATCCGCAAAAGGCCTGCAGGACGTGGCCGAACTTCTTGGCAAATACACTTCCCTCTTGAAAGATCATAGCCAAACCGAAGAAGCGGCCTCCTTAGAGGCACTGCTTCAAAATCCTGGAGAGCACTTCATACAGGTCGTTCCAGTTAAAGAACAGGCGGATCCTGCTGTTTCCACGGAGTGATGCCAAAAATATATTAAAAAAGGCTGATGCTCTTCAATTCGAGCATCAGCCTTTTCCAGTAAACGATGGAAAAACACAGTTGAAAGCAATCAAGAAATTGCCTAGCATTTCTTTATATATTAAACTTGATTTTAGCTATTGTAACTCTTAGGAAAATCCTGTATATTACTTTTTGTTTACATCTTCTTATTTTAGTGTAAAGTACTAACAAATAAGTTAGAATACAACTTTAAGCAAAAGCCTATATATAAATAGAGCCTTTTGTTACCAGATCAATTACAACACAAAGAAAGGATTAACCCATATATGAAGTTTGGTGCCCGCATTCTCAAAACAGGAATAGCAATTGTTTTAGCGCTTTATCTATCGGAACTGCTTAACCTTCCTGCTCCTGTCCTTTCTGGGATTGCTGCAATTTTTGCAATACAGCCGACCATTTACCGTTCATATCAAACGGTGTTGGAGCAAATTCAAGGAAATATCATTGGCGCATTGGTTGCTGTCTCCTTCGTTTTGTTGTTCGGAAATGATATTTTTATAATCGGCCTTGCCGTAATGGTTGTCATAACCATCAATTTAAAACTGAAAATGGATAAAACGATTGTCCTTTCCATCGTTACGGTCATTGCCATCATGGAAAGCCAGGACGGGGAATTCCTGAATTTTGCCTTTATTCGTCTCTCATCCGTTTTGCTTGGAATCGTTTCTTCGTTTATCGTGAATCTGGTCTTCATTCCTCCAAAGTACGAAGCAAAGCTTTATACACGCATTACAGATGTAACTGAAGACATCTTGAAATGGATCAGAATCAGCACTAGACATGCTACAGAACACACTTTATTGAAAAAAGACATCAGCCGATTGAAGGCGGAGTTACTCGACCTGGAACATATCTATTCCATGTACAAAGAGGAACGGGAATATTTCAAGAAGAACAGTGTAGCTAAAGCAAGAAAGCTTGTCGTTTATCGGCAGATGATCATAACGACAAAAAAAGCGTTTGAAACCTTGAAGAGAGTCCATAAATTCGAGAATGAAGTATATCAAATGCCTGAAGATTTCCAACGGAGCATCTTACAGCAGCTTGATTCCTTGATCCGCAAGCATGAACAGTTGATATTACTGCATATCGAAAAAATCAAGGCCATCGAGGAGATTGAAGATTGGGACCAGGATTGTTTAAGTCGTAAAGAGCTGCTCGCCCACTTTTTCGAACAGCAGAATCAAGTGGACGAAATGCATGATAATCTGGGCCATCTCTCTGCCCGCCTTGTACCATTGATTTCTGCAGTCATAGAATATGACGAACAATTGGAACATCTTGAAAAGCTGATCGTCAGCTTCCAGTCCTTCCATAAGGAAGATAACGAAATATCTGTCCAGTATGAAGAAGATTAAAAAAGACGGTTCCCCGGGAACCGTCTTTTTTCGTCTCTATTTAGAGCAGGCCCTCATTCAATCATCCAAAAGGTTCTTATCAGCAGCCTTTTCAATCGTATCCAATTTCTTCAAAAGATCCTGCAGCTCATCTTCTGAGAATGAGTTGAAGTTCTTGCCCATCAATTGGTTATGATCCGCAAGGACTCTCCCCAAAATCGCTTCCCCTGCCTCTTTCAATTCAAGATTGATGACTCTGCGATCCTTTTCAGATGGCTGCCGTTTCACATAATCCATTTCAACCAGCTTATCTACAAATACGGTAATCGCACTTGGCTTTACGGTTAAGAAGTCAGCCAGCTTGGTCGATTTGATCGACCCCTCTTTTTTCAATATCAATAATATGAAAAACTGAGGCGACGTTAATCCATAAGGCTGAAGATTTTTTGCTACGATGGCCCTAAGCTTCTTCCTAATCCGAAAAATCTGCATTTCTATACTATTAGTTACTTCCCATTTAAATTCCAGCCTTCTCACTCCTTATATAGGACAATCCTACCTCTTAAATTTAATTAAATGACATTCCATTGTCAAATTTACTTTCCATATATCCTTAAAACTAAAAAAAATTCAAATTTTTACTATATCACTGTATTTATTTCCCACTATTTTTCCGAATAAATTACATGACAAAAAATAATTAAACTGGTAAACTCTTTACTTAATAATATTAATACTTATAAAAATTAATATTTATTAAAATTAATAAATAAACTTTAGAATAGGAGGCGGTATCTTCTAGCTAATGAACGTTAATCAAAAGGGAATACATTATCAATATTTTTGGAGGCGAAACAAGTGAATAGAGGACGTTTAGTTTTAATCAATGTCATTGGTTTGGTTATTATAGTAGCGGTATTAGCCGGTGGGGCTTATTACTATTATGAAAGCACGAATTTCATTAAAACGGATGAAGCGAAAGTGTCGGGAGAGCTATATACCATCGTTGCCCCTGCTGCCGGTAAACTAGCAGATTGGGACTTACACGAAGGAGACAGCGTAAGTAAGGATGACAAAGTTGCCAATGTAACCACCTTAGACGGAAAAGAAGCAGTAAAAACCGCAGCACAAGGTACAATCGTTAAAGCACAAGTGCATGATGAGCAGCTTGTTCAAGCGGGTCAAACGCTAGCTCAGACCATCAATATGGATGATCTGTCCATAACGGCTAATATTGAAGAAAATAAATTGAAGGATATCGAAAAAGGTGACAGCGTCGATATTATCATCGATGGAGATCCCGAAACTGTCTTCGAAGGTACATTGGAACAGATCGGTTATGCCACAACGTCTGTCTTTTCAGTGATGGGCAATCAAAACAGCAGCGGAAACTATACGAAAGTCACTCAAAAAGTACCAGTTAAAATTTCCATCAAAGCACCATCCGATAAAGTTCTGCCTGGAATGAACGCAGAAGTGAAAATTTCAACTAAATAAGCAGGCTACACAGTTATACAGAAAGGAGGCTTTTCTTTAAATGGCTTCTCAAACCATCTCAGTAAATGAAAACAAGGGAATGAAACAGTTTGCCCCCATGTTAATTATCTTAATGCTAGGTTTGTTCATGGTCATTTTGAATCAAACCCTGCTTAGTGTCGCCATGCCGAGGATGATGGCAGAATTCAATGTAGCTGCGACTACGATTCAATGGCTATCAACTGGATTCATGCTCGTGAATGGAGCCTTGATTCCACTGTCCGCTTTTTTAATAGAACGGTTTGGCACACGGATTTTATTCCTTGCTGCCATGTTTCTATTCACCGTCGGGACATTCATCTGCGGCATCGCACCAAATTTCCCCGTCATACTTACAGGCCGGCTGATCCAGGCGGCTGGCGGCGGGATCCTGCAGCCATTGGTCATGACGATCATCCTTTTCATCTTCCCTCCGGAAATGCGCGGGAAAGGAATGGGAATCTTTGGACTCGCCATTATGTTTGCCCCTGCCATCGGCCCGACTTTATCAGGTTGGGTGATTCAGGAATATAGCTGGCGGGTCATGTTCTACGCCATGGTGCCATTAGGCATGATTGTCATGACACTCGCCTTTTTAAGTATGCGTAATGTGGCAGAACCAAAGAAAATCAAATTAGATTTGATGGGCGCCTCTCTATCCTTGCTAGGTGTTGCTTCATTACTTTACGGTGTCAGTGAAGCAGGTTCCAAAGGCTGGACGGATTCCATCGTTCTGGGAACGATCATCATTGGGCTGATACTCTTGACCCTATTTGTGGTTCAACAGCTAAAATCTGATACACCTATGCTTGACTTCCGTGTATTTAAGTACGACATGTTCGTATTATCGAATATCATTTCCGCCATCGTCACAGTGGCCATGTTTACCGGGATATTCTTATTGCCTATATATTTGCAGACTTTAAGAGGCTTTACACCAGTTCAATCCGGTCTATTGATGTTACCCGGGGCCCTTGTGATGATGGTGATGTCACCCATTTCAGGAGCATTATTTGACAAAATCGGACCTCGTCCATTAGCACTAATTGGTTTAGCGATTACTGCCGTCACAACCTTCGAATTCGCTAAATTGACTACGGAAACAACCTATTCGACTTTGGTCATCATCTATGCCATCCGCGCACTTGGAATGTCTTTACTGATGATGCCGATCATGACAGCTGGGATGAATCAGCTTCCTAAGCATTTAAATACACATGGTACGGCAATGAGCAATACGCTGAAACAAGTAACCGGAGCCATTGGTACGAGTTTTGTGACGACCATTTATACTACCCGTGCTTCTTTCCATGGAACTGCTTTAGGAACTGAAATGAGTACGAGTGATCCGGGTTTTGTTCAGAATTTCCAAACAATCGTTCAATCCATCATGAGTTCGATGAATCAAACTAGTGAACAGGCACAGGAAACTGCCATGTCGCTGATTTCTTCACAAATCCAGGGTCAAGCAAATGTGATGGGAATCAATGATGCATTCTTTTGGGCAACAGGCTTCTCAATTGCCGGTATCGTTCTCTCACTGTTTTTGCGTGACGTTCGGAAGGACAAAGCAATGAAAAAAGCTAAACAAGAACATTTGGATGTACCTTTGCTTCCTTCACCAGTAAAAAAATCGGTTTAATTAAATGGGGGAATTAAAATGAAGATCTATGTTGTATACGACAGTGAAGGTAACCATACGAAAGCACTTGCCGAATCAATAGCTCAAGGAGCCGCTGCGGTTCCTGGGGCTGAGGTTCTCATTGACCATGTAAACGAGGCGGATGTTTATAAACTTCAGGAAATGGATGCCATCATTTGGGGCTGTCCCGGTCATTTCGGCACCATCAGCTCGAGCTTGAAAACATGGATTGATAAACTTGGGTATCTATGGGCGGAAGGGGCGCTGATCAATAAAGTGGGTGCTGTGTTCTGTACGACGGCCACTGTACATGGCGGACTCGAGGCTACCATGCTGAACTTAATCACCCCTATGCTACATCAAGGCATGATCATTGTGGGCTTACCCGGCACTGTCCCGGAAAACGCCTTATATGGTTCCTACTATGGAGTAGGGATAAGCTGTCCGCCTGGTGTGGATGACAACATCACCAAAAATGACTTGCAGCTTGGAGAAGCATTAGGAAAACGGGTAGCCCATGTCACCCGTTCATTCATAAACGAGCTCTAGGAGGCTTGATTCAATGGGCATAATTCTAATAATCATCGTTGCCATATTAGCGGTTACGGGCTTGATCACATTCAATATCAAAGCCTTATCACCTGATGATAAGCCGCCGGTTGTCGAGGAAGAGAACTCGTTTGAAGATTCCACTTCCTCTTCTGTTGATGATCCCGTTACCGAAATCATCGTCCCAACAGACAATGATGAATTGAAAATGAAAGATCAGGATTATCGTTTGGCACTTTCCAAGCTTCACAATCAAAAGCCCAACGATGAGCCAACTGCAGAAAAAAAGCCTAATCTTCGCAAAATGAAAGACACGGAATACCGTGGTACATTGGAAGACTTGCAGCAAAATGGCGATTAAACACGTCCCCCCCATTCGGCATAATCGCCTCTTTGGGGGGTTTTCAATTACTATGCATGAAAGGAACATCTCCAACCTCTGCCACCGCCTCAGCTTAAAGATCGACTGCAGGCTTAACTTATTTTTCTGGTTGACAAATATTCACAAAGACTTTAAGCTAAGTTAATGCAACACAAACAATTTTTTAAACTCAGCTTTTGTTGAGAGACGGAATTTTAAAAGGATTTCCTTTTTTCGTTCGTCACTTGCCTTTTTGGCAGGTGGCGATTTTTATTTTTACAGGGGTGAAAAACATGCAACTTTTGAAGTATTCCATAATGGTCTTAATCGGTTCGATCTCATATGGTACATTATCCACCATGATCAAGTTTGGATTCATGGATGGCCATTCTTCTGGAGAACTGGTCGGCAGTCAATACCTCGTAGGTTGGCTGATTGTCTCCGTAATATTTCTTTTTTCGTTTAAATATAAAGTTTCATGGAAGAGTGCCGGATTACTTTTAATCACGGGCATGATGTCCACTTTCGTCGGAAAGGCATATGCCGTTTCCGTATCCGAGCTTCCCGCGTCAATTGCCGTTGTCTTTTTATTTCAATTTACCTGGATAGGCGTCCTTATTGAAAGTTTCTTAAATAAAAGACGCCCGGATAAAAATAAACTCATTGCCATTTTCGTCCTCTTCATCGGTACATTATTGGCAGGGGCGATCTTTGGTCAGCCTCTATCTGGCCTAAGCCTAAAAGGCGTATTGTTCGGACTATTGTCTGCTTTGCTTTTTGCGCTGTATATGTATTGCAACTCTCAATTCGCAGTTGGGGAATCTTCAATGAAACGGTTGTTTTTCATTGCAACGGGTGGCATGCTGACTGCTGTATTCACGACTAATCCCGTCACACTTGTGACGAATCTTGTCCAAACGAACCTATGGTACTACGGTCTGCTGCTCGGCACTTTGGGTGTTCTAGTTCCTTTCTTTTTCTTTGCTGTCAGTTTGCCAAAAGTGGGTGTCGGGCTTGGAACGATTCTTTGCGCAGCGGAACTGCCTTCAGCGATGGTCGTTTCCGTCATCTTCTTGAATGAACAGGTTACGTCACTGCAATGGTTCGGGATGTGCTTGATCATTGTCGGCATCGCCTTGCCTGTGGGAATAAAGCATCTTCCTCAACTCCTTCCTGACAGGAAAAAAACGCTTCATGAAAAAAGGATCTCATAAAGTGTATGCACCGGTACGTATAAGAATAAGAAAGACCATTCCTGTTAGCGGAATGGTCTTTCTTTTGTATATTATTTTCCTTTTCCCTTAAGAATCCAATTGTTGTACTTGAAATAGGTTGTAGTAATGCCCTTGCCTTTTCATAAGTTCTTCGTGTGTTCCCATTTCCGTGATTTCCCCATTATCGATATGAACGATCCGATCGGCATGGGTGATGGTTGATAACCGATGTGCCACAATGATGGTGGTCCGATTTTTCGCCAAAATATCCAGCGCCTCCTGGATATAGTGTTCACTTTCCAAATCCAATGCGGATGTGGCTTCGTCGAGAACAAGGATTGGCGGGTTTTTCAAAAATACCCTCGCAATGGCCACCCGTTGCTTTTGGCCTCCGGATAATTTAACTCCCCGCTCCCCGACTTTCGTTTCATACCCTTCTTTTAGACCCATGATGAAGTCATGGGCATTCGCCGCCTTTGCCGCTTCAACTACTTCTTCATCACTTGCATCAGGCCGTCCCATAAGGATGTTGGCCTTAACCGATTCACTAAATAAGATATTATCCTGTAGAACCATTCCTATTTTATCTCTTAGGCTGCGGACTTGATATTTACGGATATCCGTCCCATCCAATAATACCCTTCCCTCCGTCACATCATAGAAACGGGAAATCAAACTGACAATCGAGGATTTCCCGCCGCCGCTCATCCCAACAAGTGCAATGGTTTCCCCTGGTTTAACATCCAAATTTATATGTTTCAAAACTGGTGCCTCTTTCTCGTCATAAGCAAACGATACATCCTGAAAGGTTATTCGGCCATCCACATGCTTCAGCTCTTTCGCCCCTGGTTCGTCATCGATATCATACTTCTCATCCACAAACTCAAAAACCCTGTCCATGGACGCCAATGTCTGGGTCATTGTCGTCGAAGAGTTAACTAAACGTCTGAGGGGATTATATAACCGGTCTATGAAACCGACGAAAGCAACCATGGTACCCAATGACAATTGTTCATGAATGACCTGATAACCGGCAAAGCCTATCACGAGCAGGGGGGCAATATCCGTGATCGTATTCACGACAGCAAATGACTTAGCATTCCAGCTAGTATGCTTTAGGGCCTTATCGAGGAAATTCTTGTTCTGCTTCGCAAACAATTCCTGTTCCCTGTCTTCTATCGCAAAGCTTTTGATGACTGACATCCCTGAGACCCGTTCATGAAGGTGACTCTGTACATCCGCTAACGCTTGGGACCGAATCCTTGTATAGGTTCTCAGCTTGCCAAAGAAATGCTTGATCGAAAATGCATAAAATGGAAGCATGATGATGGATACAATGGTTAACTTCACGTCCATCGTAAACATGATGACTATCACTATGATGATCGTTGCGATATCGAGCCAAAGGTTCATCAGACCCGTGATGACAAAGTTCTTCGTTTGTTCCACATCCGTGATCATCCTTGAAATGACCTCGCCCACCCTTGTATTGGAATAATATTTAAAACTCAGTTTCTGTATATGAGTAAATAAATCATTACGAATATCATATAAGATTTTCGTTCCGGTCCATTGAGCAAAATATTGACGGTAATACTCAATCGGCGGTCTAACTGCAACGAAAATGAATATCATGATAGCCATTGCCCATAAAAGGCGTTCGGATTTCACGGCTTTGGACAGGTCACCATTTCCGATGATGTCATCCACTATATACTTACTGAGCAATGGAAGCAAAAGCGGAATCGCGAACTTTAGCAATCCAATCAGTACCGTTCCGATTATCTGCCATTTATATGGTTTGACGAATTGCAAATATCTCTTAATGCTCCCCACGGAATCCCTCCTTTTCTGAATCATTAAATCCAAATGATAAAAAAAGTCCATAACAGTCAATTTGGAATCTTATATGCACCATTCAATTATATTTTCCTTTTCGATGATTAACTATCAAAAGGATTTCATTCACTAACATTCATACAATTTATAGGAGGCAAGGATTTAAAGTTATTAATCGTTCCTGCTTTCTTGAAAGATTGAATCACAATGAAAAAGCCTGCCAATTAAGCAGCAGGCCTTTTCTATCATCGATAGGTTAAAAAGCGTTCATACCAACTATCAATAAACTCTGCGGAGAATGGTCCTTTTCGCTGGCGTATCATATAAATCAAATAGTCTACGTTCTGTTTCAATATTGAATCGATGGCATCCGGGTAATTCATTTCTTTCCGATGCCTTTCATATTCATCCTCATCCAGCAAATTAAACGTCATATCTGGGAATACTTTAATGTCCAGGTCATAATCAATGTATTTCAATGCTCCCGATTCGTATGTGAACGGCGAACTGATATTGCAATAATAATAAACTCCGTCCTCTCTCAACATACCAATAACATTAAACCAATACTTTGAATGAAAATAGCAAATCGCCGGCTCTCTCGTAATCCAGGTCCTTCCATCTGATTCCGTTACCATAGTACGGTCATTCGCTGCTATCACCAGATTTTGGGTCCCTTTTAAAACGGTTGTCTCTTCCCAGATACGATGGATATGTCCATTATGTTTATAGCTATGGATTTGGATTTTTCCTCCTTCGGCAGGAACAATCCCCATTTATCTCTCCCTACTTTCTATAGACACCCTGACAGCGTACTGTGCCCTATTCCGTTTGCAGTTATTGTGTGTATTTAAAATATATACTTTTTTCCATTTACCCTATATTCCTATATTATAGCGATTTATTCATAAATTTAAAACAAAAGTGGCTAATCTCCCAGTGAAAATGTGTAAATAAGTCGAAAAAGTCTGACCATCCACCCATTTTAACTTAGAAATTAGCCGGTTATTTATCGTATAGCAGCCTGTCCTTGCTGAAAATAACGGATGACTTCTTCCGTTTGTTTCTCGAACATATCATGGATACTTTTCAATTCCTGCTTTTTGAGTTGAATCTCTTCCTGAATGGTGACTGCTTCAATCTCCTCTTCCAGGGCAAGGAGTTGCTTCTCTATATCTTGGCATCTTTCGATTTCGGATTGTAAAAGTAAAAGCTTATCCATCGTTTTCAACTGGTTGTCTATAAGCCGGTTAAATTCCTTCATGAATGCACCTTCCTAATCTGTATTTTTTCTATAGTATGTATATTCTATTTTTATCCGTTTTTTCCTTTGACATAAAATGTAAACACAACGAAACATTTGTCGAATCCAATGGAAGGCAAAAAAAAGCACCCTTCAAAAGAAGGATGCTTTTCATCGCCAATTAGCCTTGGCTTTTATTGCTTTGAGATTTTTGGTTTTGTTGTTTCACTTCTTGAACGTTAGTTTCAGAAGCAAACTCTGTACCGTATTGGCCTTGTGCTTGACCTTGACCTTTCTTTTGCTGAGATTGCGCGTTTTGTTGTCTCACTTGTTGAACGTTAGTTTCAGAAGCAAACTCTGTTCCGAATTGGCCTTGTCCTTGCTGAGATTGCGCGTTTTGCTGTCTCACTTGTTGAGCGTTTGTACCTGCTTGTGTTTTATTTTTGTTATTAGCCATTGATATCACCTCCACGATAATAAGATAACCATTATCCAGGAGTGTTATCCAACTAAAAACATTTAAATTTTTCCAGTTATATTAAACAAGCAATGAAATGCCCCCATCAACTATTACGGTTTGTCCACGAATCATACTAGCTCCATCGGAAATTAAAAACAGGATGGTATTCACCATATCTTCCACCTCGACCATCCGTCCAGCCGGAGTCTGTTCTGCCGCCTCAGCAAGCATTTCATCCCGATTCGGGAAAGACTTCAGGGCATCCGTATCGATCACACCGCCTGAAACGGCATTGACACAAATATTTTTTGCAGCCAATTCGACCGCTAAATATCTTGTCAGGGCTTCAAGCGCAGCTTTGGAAACTCCAACAGCTGTATAATTTTTCAAATAGCGAATGGATCCTAGTGAACTGATGCTGACGATTTTCCCTCCGCCGTTCCTCTCCATTAACTTCGCCGCTTCCTGTGCGCAGAAAAGGAGGGCTTTTGTATTGATGTCCATGGTCCAGTTCCAATGGGATTCCTCCAGCTCCATCAACGGACGTTGCACTCCTGAGGCCGCATTATTGATGAAGATATCCAAACGTCCATAATAAGCATCGATTTCCTCGAACATGCTTTTCACTTTCGCAACGTCACCGACATTTGCCTTAACTACAAGGGCTTTTCGCCCCAACGCTTCAATTTCGGCTGCCACTTCTAATGCTTTCGACTTGCTCCGGGCATAATTAATAACGAGGTCGTAACCTTCCTCTGCAAGCCTTATTGCCGTGCTTCTGCCTAAACCTTTACTGCTACCTGTAACGAGTGCCACTTTTTGTTCCATTCGTTTATTCATCCTTTCTGAGTAAACACCGAGTAATAAAAATCATTTTTTCTAAGGAGTGTTACTGTTATGTATGTTGGACGTGATATGACAGAGTTGTCGATGATGAAAAAATCGGATTGGGAAAATAGTGAACTAGCCTATTTTCATCACTCCCTTCAACAAATGGTACCTTATTTAAACCAAGAAGGACAGAGTATCCACAGCGAAATCGTCAAAGAAATTGAAAATAGAGGCGGAATTAATAGGCAGGAAGCCGATTATACTCATGGAACGAAAACCATTTACGATTGATTTTATACGGATATGGCTTTAAAAATCAACAAAAGGAAGAGGATATCTTAGCGGATATCCTCTTTTATGCATATACCAAATATCACTAGCGCCTTTTTTTAATCACGATTTTATTATAAGACGTTATAGCCATTGCGCAAATTAGGGCTGTACCCAAAAATGTTAACGAATATAAAGAAGGTGAAATTACCTTACCGAATACTGTTTCACTCTGAAGTGCTCCTGCTTGTTCCCACGCATTTACAATGTCCGGTTTATATCGGCTTGTTTTTATAGATCCAACCATTATCGCACTCCCAAAATATAAAGCATGTATGATGATTGAACCCATGAATGCTTGAATGACTATCCTCATTCCCACGCCCCCATTACCCTTATATTACCATAGAGGCAAAAAAAACTTTATTCAATACGTTCTTTTTCTTTATACGCCTTCATCATTTTTTGGTGGGAAACCGGAAATGCCAATTCCTCCATCTCAGCTTTACTCACCCACTTAAGTTGCTGTTCTCTTAGTACCTCTTCACTGATGGCTTCTTTGACCACTCCGATATACGTGTCCACTTTCCAAACGAGATGTGAGAAAACATGTTCAATTCTCACAAGTGATTCAGTGATTTCTGGTTTGACACCATACATTTCCTGAAACCGACTCTCGAAGAATTCCCTCTTATGCAAAAGGGATGAATGGTTTTCGAAGTTCAGATATTCCCAAAGATTAGCTAGCAATCCTTCTGATACTCGCTTGTGAATTAAAAATTCACCTTTATCATTCGTTAAAACGGCAGCCACAATTGGTACATCCCGCGTTTTTTTCTTTTGGATTTTTACCGGCAATTCCGACTGAACCCCTGCTTCAAATGATAGACAATGACTTTGAACGGGACATAATAGGCAGGCAGGCTTACCTGGTGTGCAGATTAATGCTCCAAGTTCCATCAAGGCTTGATTGAAGGCAGAGGTATGTTCATGATCGATCAGCTTTCTGACGGCAGCTTCGAATGTTTTCCTTGTCTTTGGCTTTGCTATGTCTTCATATATCATCAATATCCTTGATAAAACACGCATGACGTTTCCATCAACGGCTGGTTCCGGCTTGCCATATGCGATACTAAGAATAGCACCAGCTGTATAAGGGCCGACACCTTTCAATTTGGAAATTTCCTCCGGATCATCCGGTACAATCCCATTATAGGATGCCTTCACTTCCTGAACGGCACTATGCAGATTCCTTACACGTGAGTAATATCCCAGCCCTTCCCATGCTTTTAGGATTTTCTCTTCATCGGCATTGGCAAAATCCTCGAGTGTTGGGAACCATTCCACAAACCGGTTAAAATAAGGAATCACCGTGTCCACTCTCGTTTGCTGCAGCATTATTTCAGAAACCCAAACACGGTACGGATCCTTATTTTCCCTCCATGGCAATTCTCTTTGTTCTTCGAGAAACCAGGAAACCAAATCTTTTTGAAATTCATCAATTTTTATTTTTTCAATTGTCGGTATTATTATTTCTTTCAAATCAGTTCCTCCAAAGATGTTACACTCTTATCAAAAATGGGAATACCTATAGTAGGTCATTCTTTTTTTAATATCATGTTCATATTCATTTATTTGTAACAGGGCACGGAAAAAAGTAAAATTATATTCATTTGATGGTTAATATATAAATACGGTATGATGAGAGAAGACCATTTTTTTCAAATTGTGGCAGGGAGGTTAGATTTTTGGATACAGGTACTCACTTTGTCATGGGAATTGCTCTTGGAGGTCTTGCCACATTAGATCCTGTCATTGCGCAGAGCCCAGTCACTGCAAGTGCAGTCATAGCAGGTACGATATTGGGATCACAAGCTCCAGACATTGACACCGTTTTAAAATTAAGGAATAACGCTGTATATATACGAAACCACCGTGGAATCACGCATTCCATTCCCGCTGTTTTACTTTGGCCCTTGATTATCAGCGGAGCACTTTTCGCCATCATACCTGAAGCAAATTACCTTCATCTTTGGCTTTGGACCTTTTTAGCCGTATTCCTTCATGTATTCGTGGATATATTCAATGCTTATGGGACTCAGGCTCTTAGGCCGATTTCGTCAAAATGGGTAGCTTTAGGGGTCATCAATACATTTGACCCGTTCATTTTTGGAATACATGTTGCCGGCCTGATATTATGGGGCTTTGGATTTCCTCCAGGCTATTTATTTCTTTCCATTTACGGAATACTCGTCATTTATTATATTTCCAGATTCAGGGAACAAGCTTTTATAAAAAGAGTGGTCAAACAGCAAATTCCTGGAGCAAGGAAAATTCTTTTATCACCGACCATGCGTTTTCACCGCTGGAAAATTGCGGTGATTACCGAAAAGAATTATTATGTGGCACGGGCCGATAATGGGTATGTGACGATTCTAGATAAGTTCGATCGAGTGCCATTGCCTGAAAGTGAAATTCTCGAAGCCGCCAAGAAGGATATCAACTTGGCAGCCTTTCTATCCTTTTCTCCGGTTTACCGCTTTGAAATCGAACAGATAAAAGAATATTATGAAGTCCGTTTTATCGATTTAAGATACCGCAGCAATGGATATTACCCGTTTGTGGCAGTGGTCCATTTAGACAGCGAATTAAATATCTTGAATTCTTATACCGGCTGGATCTTTAGCGAAGCGAAACTGCAGAAGAAGTTAAATATTATTTTGTAGTCGCTGCATATTGAAAAAGAGCTGATTCCAGGGAACCCCTCTGGAATCAGCTTTTTTAATGCACTCTATTCTGCTGATTTAATAACTGTTGATATTTAGGGTTCTTTGCAATGAATTCGTGGAATTGCTCACCGTAGTTATCAATCCAGGTCCTTACAACGCGCGATGTCATTTCTTCTCCGGCATACTCATGCCCAGCCTTTGCATAGGTCGCTTCGAAATCTCCCCATAATAATTCCACCCAAGTCAAAGCTTGCTCATACGTGATGTGTTCGTTTTTCTCAAGCAGTATCTTGGTTAATCTTTCATGGTAATCATTCATTAGAACCACCTCATTGCCAATATTTTTACAGAATGAACTATACTGTCCCATACCCATACTAATGGTAAGCGGAAACGCTTCTTTCTTTAATCTGATGCTTGGAGGAGAAAAATTTTGCGAAATAAACAAAAAGGATTCCCAAACCAAAACAATAATAAATTCCATGGCGAGCCTCGTGCACAGGCAAGATATGCTTCAAAGCGTGCAGATGGCAGTATTAATACACACCCTCAAGAAAGAATGAAAGCATCAAACGAGCGATCGAATTAAAAGGTTTATCAGAAGGAATCGGGTCTTCCCCGGTTCCTTTTTATTTCAACATTGAAATCGGGAGTGCTTCTTCCTTACCGCTTCCACCTAAGCGGTAACCCCAGGCGAATACGCCGTTCATATAATCAATTTTGAAATAAACACCGGGATCTCCGTCAATTTGATATATTTCACCTTTTTTGAAATCATCCGGATTTAACAGATAGGCCTTGGCCATCGTCACTTTTCGTTCCAATACTGAAAATTCATTAACCATTCCCAATTGCTCTGCTTTTCTCGCTTTTTCAGTCAACGCTGCAATTTCCTGTTGTAGTTCATAGGCGGACAACTTGCTGTATCTTACGTCGCTCATATATATGCTCCTTAAATGAAATATTAATTTACTTCTATATTAAACAAATTTTTGTGATTTGGCTATTGATGCACTTATTCTCCATCTGGATTGGAGAGATAACGCTCAATCAATTCTATTGGAAAACCTTTTCGGTATAATGCCTGCTTCATTTTTTGTTCATATTCGAAGCCTTCATGGTTTTTATATCGGCGCTGCATTTTTTCTGCATGGTGGCAGAGAGAATCCCATTGTTCATCTTCATCCTTTTCAACCGTCACATCTTCAAGTGCTTCATGGATGACATCTCTAGGGAATCCTTTCCGTAACAAGGTTTGTTCAACTTTCAGCCTTAAAGCTCGTTCGGAAATGTTTTTTTCCTTTTTGACCGCTTTTCCAGCAAGTTTCCTTGCATGTTCAATTTGAATATCATAGGGGTATTCCTTCAATGCCTCGACAACCCACTTTTCTTGCACCCCTTTTTCCTTAAGCTCGAGCTTAAGGGTAGTGGGCCCTTTATTGCCTCCATTCACATGGGTCCTTACGTAAGCCTTGGCAAATTCAAGGTCGTCTAAATAGTTAAAGCTGTATAGTTTATGTATCGCTTCCTTAATGATCGGCTCTTCCGTTTCCTTCTTTTTTAAATAAAGGTGAATTTCCGATTCGGAGCGCATCCGGTATGATAAATAATTAAGTGCATCGGTAAATGCCTTTTGGATTTCATCATGGAATTGTATTTCAGCCAAAAGCAGGTCATCAAGGTCCATACCCTTTTTCAAATGAAATTTCAATAGCACTTCTTCGTCTACACTGAAGGCATATTTTTCGTCAACGAAAATGTTATAACGATCTTTACGTTTCTTTTGGGTTGTTACTTTTGTTATGTTTGGCATAAATCCACCCCCACCCCTACTTTACCCCTTTACGTTTACCATTTCTATATATAGCATGTCTAAAAATGAAAAAAGAACATGGGCATGTTAAAGTGAAGGAAAGAAAGGGAAAGGAAGTGGTTTTCGTGAAAATAGCCATTGCTGGTGGAAGCGGTTTTGTCGGCACAGCCCTTATTGATGAATTATCAAAAGAAAATCATGATATATATATTTTGACCCGTCATCCCGAAAAATTTGAAAAACAGACTAATTTGACATATATCGGCTGGTTAACCAAGGAGGCAAAGCCAGAAAAGCACTTGGCGGGGCTCGATGTATTCATTAACCTTGCTGGTGAATCTCTGAACAGCGGGCGTTGGACACCTGAACGAAAACGCCGGATTGTCGAAAGCAGGGTCGAAGCTTCCAAAGAGATGAACCGGATCATTTCCATTCTGCCCGATAAAGTGTCCGTCATCATCAATGCAAGTGCAATCGGATATTATGGTATTTCGGACGTTGAGACCTTTACCGAAACCTCTGAATCCATTGGTGATGATTTCTTGGCCCGTACTGTTCAACTATGGGAAAAGGAAGCAGCTAAATCACGTTCTTACAGTAAAAGGTTGATCCTAACAAGATTCGGAGTGATTCTCGGAGAAAAAGATGGCGCACTGCCAATGATGGTCCTCCCCTATAAACTTCTTGGCGGAGGAAAGATGGGCAAAGGGAATCAGTGGCTTTCCTGGATTCATATCCATGACGTGGTCCGTGCAATCATCTTTTGCATGAACGATCAGCGGATAGAAGGTCCAGTCAATTTTACGGCACCGAACCCCGTTCAAATGGATACATTCGGGAAAACGATAGGAGCTGTCCTGCACCGGCCCCATTGGTTACCCGTACCTCCCTTCTTCCTCAAGAAACTTCTGGGGGAAATGAGCATACTGGTACTTGAAGGACAAAATGTCCTTCCCACTAAACTTAAAGAGGAAGGATACACCTTCTCCTTTCCAACCCTTAAAGAAGCCTTACAAAATATCTTAAAAGAAGATTCTCACGTATGAAAGGTTCATTTTAGGAAAAAATAGGGATATTAAGTGAAATGGAGATGATCTAATTGCTCAAAAAACACGATAAAGAGAAAAGTAACTTAACTAGTACACAAGCGATTCTTTATGCTCGCGAATTTAAAAAAGCAGATCGAGCCGGTGGATATACCGAAAAGAAATCCCGTCGTTAAGTTTGGAGTTTTTTCCCGTACATTTTGAACAGCCACTCAACACAAAATAAGCTGGAGATGACAATGAATTCATCTCCAGCTTATTTTTTATTCTAGGGGGCGCTAACATGGGACGCAATAACATACACCATAATCGAGATAATAACAAACAGAAACTTCCTCAGGTTCCTCAAAACCTGAAAAGTGACGGACTTGACGTTGAATATTCTTCAGAACTGGCTGACCAGAAAGACATCGAGGCACAAGCCCGGGCAAATGCGGCTGACCGCCGTGCTCATAATCGCCGCTTATAAGCAGGAGAAACAAAAGCAAGGGGCTGTAAATCAGCCCCTTATAATTTCTTTATTTATATAGCTTATCCACAGCCCTGTGTATATTGTGGATATATTCAGAAAATACTGACAAGAAATAGGTGCAATTATTCTCCATACTAACATGAAAATAATGTTATTTCTGGATAACCCTGTGGATTATGTGGATAAAGGGTATGTTTCACTAACCATGCTGTATTTTTACTGTGGATAACTATTCTCTCTCCTTGATTTGTTCCACAGGATTATTATTTATTTAATAATTCATCTATATCTGTTACGTTCTTTATTAATTTTCTTCCTTCTAGGGATTATCGCATGCCAAGCAATTCTAAATGACTTTTCCAAACCTAACTTGTTAGTTGACCCCGGCATTAAAGAAGGTTCCCTAAACTTTTGCCATCAACATTTTCTTCCAATTGTTTACGAAGCAAGAATTTTTGTATCTTCCCACTTGCATTGCGAGGCAGCTCATTACAGAAGATATATCTTCTTGGACGTTTATAGTTCGCCAGTGTATTACTGTTCTTACACCAAGTTTCTAAATCGGTTTCCGCTAGCGAAGGGTCTTTGGCTACGATGAAGGCCGTCACTATTTCCCCCCATTGATCATCTGGCTGACCAAGAACTGCACAGTCGAGAACTCCTTGATGCTCATATAGTGTATCTTCCACTTCACGTGGATAAATATTTTCCCCTCCAGAAATAATCATGTCGTCCACCCGGTCCTTGACCCACAGATATCCATCTTCATCTAGGAAACCGATGTCACCGGAATGGTACCAGCCTTTGTAGAGCGCCTTTTCGGTCTCTTTATCTTTTTGAAAGTAACCCTGCATGATACACGGACCCTTCACAAGGATTTCCCCTGTTTCTCCAGGTTCCAGCATATCCTCGGGATCCGATGGCCCTTCGTCATTCGGACGGGCAATGATGATTTCATGATCGGAACATGCTTTGCCGGCAGAACCTGCTTTCCTTATTTGATCTTCCTCCAATAAAAGAGTGATGGCGGGACCCATTTCAGTCATTCCATAAGCTTGGATGAACTGGATGCCGAGTTTTTCCTTACAGGCACGAACAAGTGATGGAGCCATCGGGGCTGCACCATAAAGCCCTAGCTTCAAACTCTGGAATTTATACTCTTCCAAGTTTTCCTGGATGAGCATGTTCCACATCGTAGGTGCAGCAAAAAACTTGGTGATCCCCTCGGATTCAATCAGTTCCATGACCTTTTTGGGATTAAATTGATGTAATATGACATTTGCGGCACCGACCTGTACGCGAGGTAAAAAGGAACAGTGCAATTCAGCACAATGAAACATCGGTGCAGTAATCAAGCCGATATCAGAGCGTTCGTACTTCATGGCCTCTATTAAAATCTCGGCGTGTTTGACCATGTCTTTATGAAGGTGAATGACCCCTTTAGGACGTCCGGTTGTCCCGCTCGTATACATGATTGCATAGATATCATCTTCGTGAACGTCCACTTCATCTGGCTTTGATGAGATACTGGCCATTTTCTGACGGTAACCTTTGGCATACCCAGGCACATCATCATCAATATACCAGAAGGCCGTTTCCGGAAATCGCTTTTCAACCGCGGCAACGTTCGTTTCCAATTCGTGTTCGAATAAAACGACCTTTGGAGCAGCTTCGTTCAAGATGAAGGCCAACTCTTCCGGCATTAAACGGAAGTTGATTGGATTAAAGATTGCACCGATTTTTGCACAGGCAAAGAATGCTGTTGCAAGCTCTTCATTATTGTAAAGGTACGTAGAGACCCTGTCCCCTTTTCGCACCCCTTCCGCCTGAAGGGCCGCCGCCAACCTATTCACCTGTTCATTCCATTGAATGTAAGTATAGCGGATATTTCTTCTCACGTCGTAGATAGCCTCTTTAATGGGGAATTTCTGAACCGTCTGATCAAAGATATTTTTAATCGTTACTGACATATCATTTTCCTCCTCAAGTAACCACCATCAACAGGAAGAGCTCAGGCAAAGCCTGCCGATGGTCGGCTTCATCCCTTTTTCAGCTTATACTTTCGTGTGAATTACGAATGTTCATAAATGGATAGTCCAGCTTCAGTCCAATCTTTCAATGATGGTGGCATTCGCCATGCCGTGGCCTTCACACATTGTTTGCAGCCCATAACGGCCGCCCGTCCTTTCTAACTCATGGATCATCGACACCATCAATCGGGCCCCGCTGCCGCCAAGAGGATGACCCAAGGCAATCGCCCCGCCATTTGGATTCAGCTTCTTGGGGTCTGCCCCCGTTTCTTTTAGCCAGGCAAGCGGTACAGGAGCGAAAGCCTCATTCACTTCAAAGATATCGATATCATCAATTGTAAGACCTGCTTTTTCCAAAGCTTTTTGGGTGGCGGGAATCGGTCCCGTAAGCATCAGGGTGGGATCTGACCCGACAACAACCCGTGTATGCACTTTAAAGCGCGGTTTCAATCCAAGTTCTTCGGCTTTCCTGCGTTCCATCAATAATAAAGCGGCAGCACCGTCACTGATCTGACTTGAGTTCCCTGCATGGATTAAACCGCCTTTTTGAAAAACCGGTTTCAATCCAGCAAGTACTTCAAGCGTAGTTCCACCCCTTGGTCCTTGATCTTCCGTAACTTCGATTTGATTTCCTTCTTTATCAGTACCCGTTACTGATATCATTTCACGGTTAAAATGCCCTTCTTTTTGAGCACGTATTGCCTTGGCATGACTCTCAACGGAAAACTGATCACAATCTTCACGTGTTATTCCCCACTTATCCGCGATTCTCTCAGCTGATAAACCTTGGTTGATCACCTCATGCAAGTCCATATACTTTTGGCTTGTTACAGCACCTTGATAATTGGACCCCATGGGAACTCGTGACATGTTTTCCACTCCACCGGCCACTACCACATCCATATCACCCGACAAGATGGCCTGGGAAGCGAAATGGACTGCCTGCTGACTAGATCCGCATTGACGGTCAATCGTCGTTCCCGGCACTTCAATCGGAAATCCGGCAATCAGTGCAGCAACCCTTGCTATATCACCGGCCTGTTCGCCCAACTGTGAAACACAACCTAAAATGACATCATCGACAATAGCCGGATCGATACCCGCCTTTTCAATCAGCTTCTTCAATACTTCCCCTGCCAGATCATCAGGGCGAACGTCTTTCAAGACACCGTTCCTTCTGCCTACCGGCGTGCGAATCCCTTCAACAATAACCACTTCCCGCATATACTCTCTTCCCTTCTCATCCTGTTATTATAGGCCCAGATTCTTAGCGATGATTTTCTTCATGATTTCATTTGTCCCGGCATAGATGCTTGCTACCGGAACATCCCGATACCTTCTGGCAATCTTGTATTCCTCCATATACCCATAGCCGCCATGGAGCTGCATGCATTCAATGGATATTTTTCTGGCAGTCTCCGTCAAACGCCATTTTGCCATCGACACTTCCGTTACAACTTGTTCACCAGCCATATGTTTGGCGATCAATTGATCTAGGAAGGCACGCCCCATTTTTATTTCCGTTGCCATTTCCGCGATTTTGAATTGAGTATTTTGAAACTGACTTACGGATTTTCCGAACGCTTCCCTGCTCTTCACGTACTCAATCGTATCGGCCAGCATATCCTCAGATGCGGTTTGAGCACAAATTGCCACCACAAGGCGTTCCTGCTGCAGTTTTTCCATTAAGTAAGTAAACCCCTTGCCTTCTTCACCAAGCAAGTTTTCCTTTGGAACACGGCAATCCTCGAAGATGAGTTCTGCTGTATCCTGACTGTGCAGGCCAAGTTTCTTCAGTTTTCGCCCCCTGGAAAACCCGGGTGTATCCCTTTCGACCACGACTAAGCTTACACCTTTATGTTTCGGAACGGCACTTGGATCCGTTTTACAGGCAACGATGACCAAGTCCGAATGAATGCCATTTGTGATGAAAGTCTTTTGGCCTTTTAATATGTAATGATCTCCATCCAAAATAGCAGTCGTTTTAATATTGGCCAAATCAGAACCTGTGCCAGGCTCTGTCATGGCAATTGCAGTAATGATTTCCCCTGTCGTGCATTTAGGAAGCCAGCGCTGTTTCTGCGACTCATTTCCGTATGCGCAAATATACGGAACGGTGATGTCACTGTGAAGTCCGAAACCAATGAAACCAGAACCGACTCTTTCCAACTCCTCATTAATTATGACCGCAAAGCCCCAATCTACCCCGGAACCCCCATAATCTTCTTCAAGGTCTGGACATAAAAAACCCTGTTCCCCCATTTTCACCCAAAATGACCTGGGAATTATCCTCTCTTCTTCCCATCGTTCATAGTGGGGAACTGCTTCTTTCTCTAAGAACTTTCGGAATGACTTACGGAAAATTTCATGATCTTCACTTAAGTATGGATGCTTCATCTGTTTTTTCTCCTCTCCATTTCTTTGTCGGAGGCTCTTTTTCTAGATTTACAATGGATTGCCCTGAAAGAATTAACAACTTACCTGGGTGACATTCTAATGGCCCCATCAAGTCTGATGGTTTCCCCATTCAACATCGGATTCGTTATGATGCTTTCCGTTAGTTTAGCGTACTCTTCGGGATACCCGAGCCTTGATGGGAATGGCACGGTTTTACCTAATGACGTCCTCGCTTCTTCAGGTAATGAATCGAACATCGGAGTGTGGAATAGACCGGGTGCAATCGATACGACACGTATCCCTTTGGTGGCAAGCTCCCTAGCGATCGGCAGAGTCATACCAACAATCCCTCCCTTAGAGGCACTATATGCAGCTTGTCCGATTTGTCCTTCAAAGGCAGCTACCGAAGCTGTATTGATAATGACCCCACGCTCCCCCTCTTGGTTCGGTTCATTTTCGACCATTTTTTTCGCCGCAAGCCGGATAACGTTAAACGTACCGACCAAATTGATTTGCACGACATTTGAGAACGCTTTCAATTCATGTATACCTTTTCTGCCTATGACCTTCTCGGCAATCGCAATGCCTGCACAATTGATGACCGTATTGATGCTTCCGAATTTTTTTATTCCTTCATCCAATGCTACCTCTACGCTTTCTTCACTAGTTACATCCGCTTTAATAAACAGGACTGAATCTCCCAATTCCTGAGCCATTTTAGCGCCATTTTCTTCCGAGAGGTCAAATATGACCGCTTTTCCACCTTTTTTAATGATGTTTCTTACTGTCGCGGCTCCCAGACCTGAAGCCCCGCCTGTCACTACTGCAATGGTTTCTTGAATTTCCAAATCCTCACCCCATTTGTTTCTAGAATATATATTCATCTTTCACTATCATCAAAACCTATTTTCAAGATTAATTTCACCGCTTGCCTGTTTTATCGTTCACTTTCAAGTCATGAAGGGTTTCGGTAAAGCCTTTTATTACCTGTTCAAAATCCTGCTTCAACCCATCCAGCTCTTTAATGCGTTCATTTATTTCGTTTAACTTCTGTCCTGCAGTTTCAATCGTTTTTTCCAATTGCTTTATGCCTGTCCTATCCTTATCGAATAAAAGGACTATATCCTTTATTTCCACTAACGAAAAACCATACTTCTTACCGCGCATTATGATTTTGAGCTGTGCATATTCTTTCTTTCCATAAACTCTTTTTCCCGTTTCGGTACGCTTTGGCCTAAGCATACCCAGTTCCTCATAATATCGGAGGGTCCTTGTCGTCAATCCGAATTCTTTTGCTAACTCAGAAATGGTGTACATGCTAAAACCACACTTTGCAAAGGGATTAATTACCTTTATTTTAACATTGACGTTAACGTAAACTTCAATAAATATTCACAAAATTTATAATATATGAAACTGCATGAAAGATTTAAATTGATATACTAGGGGTATATTCTTTAAAAGAAGGGACTGATCGATCAATGCTATGTTCAAAAATATTAGTTGCTTATGATGAATCTGAATTGGCACTTAAATCTTTAGAAAAAGCGATTGAATTAGCAAAGCTAGATCCCGCTATCGAAATCCAGGTGCTTCACGCTGTAACGCTGCCAATCAAACCAAATATATATGGCAATGCCTTTCAGGAAATTGAAGAATCCATGCTCAAGTATGGCAACGAAGTGATTAAAAAAGCGGAAGGGCTTTTATCCGAAATCCCGAATTCATCCCAGACATTTGTCGTAGAGGGTTCAGCCATCACGACTTTATTGGAACATGCAAAATCCCAGAATTGTGACCTTATCATCATGGGCAGTCGCGGTTTGAGTGGTTTCAAGGAATTCCTGGGCAGCGTAAGCCACTATATCGTTCAACATTCCCCAGTGCCCGTCTTATTGGTCAAATAAAATTTTAGCCAGATATTCTTGCCACCTTTCATAAGCTGGGTTCCCCTTTGGAATCCAGTTTATTTATCCGTGCATGAACTCTATCAAAACTTATCATGTTTTACAAACACTTCCGTTTACGGGTAAAATGAAACTAATTTTAAACAAGGATAACAGGTGACGCAATGGATATTAAACATTTGCAATACTTTATAGAGGTAACCAATTTCAATAGCTTCACTCGGGCTGCCGACCATTTATTCATTACTCAGCCGACCATCAGCAAGATGATTAAAAACCTGGAAACCGAGCTAGGTGTTGAGCTTTTTGATCGTTCACGTAAGCAACTGATCTTGACCGATGCAGGCAGGGTTGTCTTAGAGCAGGCAAAATTGATTGATAAGGCCTTTCACAATTTAGAAACGGAAATGGACAATTTATTAGGTTTAAAAAAGGGACATATACGCATCGGCCTGCCACCGATCATCGACGCTTCTTTCTTCCCCCGAATTCTTAGCCGTTTTCACGAGGACTATCCCAATATTACCTTTCAATTAGTAGAGGATGGTTCAAAGAAAATAGAAGAATCCGTCCAAAATGACTTAATTGATATAGGCGTAATAGTCCTGCCAACCAACACCGCACTTTTTCATCATTTTGCTTTTTTGGAAGAAGATATCAACTTGATTGTTCACCCCTCCCATCCGCATGCTTATGGGGAAGAAATCGATTTGGCCGACCTGGAAAACGAATCTTTCATCTTATTCAATAAAGATTACGTCCTTCGAGATCTCATCATTTCGTCCTGTAATGAAGCTGGTTTTTCTCCACATATCGTCACGGAAAGCTCACGCTGGGATTTTATTGAGGAAATGGTTTACTGTAAACTTGGCGTTGCTCTATTACCTGAAAGTTTATGCCGTCATGATGAGCGCGTAAAGACAATCAAGGTTAAAAATCCCTCCATTAGTTGGAATTTAGGATTTATTTGGAGTAAGGACCACTATCTTTCATACGCTGCAAAAGAATGGCTGAAATATACGAAGGAAGCATTGTCTCATAAGTATTGAATGATTCGGCATGATTGATGTAAGCACTATCATAGATTTGGGTTATGAACATGATAACATCTAACCATTTTACAATGCGTTACGGCGGGGGTAGACTAGTATGAGTAAAAAGCATGGTAAATGCTGATGGATTCCATATATTCTTAAAAGGAGATATTCATGATCACTTTATCTAGTGTCGATGAGTTACAGGCAACAGAATCAGCTCTGGAGAAAATTAAATATTCATACCCCGAACTATTTAATAAACTGTTCCATGTCGTTGCCTTAACACGGGCTCTTCAATTTAAATATCAATTTATGGGCACATTAATCATGGATGAAAACCCTAACGAATACACCCCTGAATTCGTTATGCCCTCCGTTATCGGATTATATATAGAGGAAGTTCAAAAGTTAAAGGATGATCCGAATATCCAGGTATTACTTCAGACCTTCTCCCAAAATGAAAATATTGGATATGCCAAAATCAGTATGCTTGTGCTCGGTAAAAGCCCTGAATCGCTTTTAGGCGCTTCATACATCAAATGAAGCCCCCTGATATTCTCCGAAAAAAAACCTTCCTTAATGGAAGGTTTTTTTCTTTACGGTAATTAAAGTACTTTACTCAAAAAGGCTTTAGTTCTTTCCTGCTGGGGATTATTAAAAATCTCACTAGGAATATTTTCTTCAATAATATAACCTTCGTCCATGAAAATCACGCGATCTCCAACTTCTTTTGCGAACCCCATCTCATGGGTCACAACTACCATGGTCATGCCTTCCTTAGCCAGTTGCTTCATGACCTCAAGGACTTCACCGACCATTTCTGGATCTAGTGCGGAAGTTGGCTCGTCGAATAGCATGATTTTGGGTTCCATCGCTAACGCCCTTGCAATTGCGACGCGTTGCTTTTGTCCCCCCGATAATGAATCTGGATATGCGTTCGCTTTCTCGCTAAGTCCCACTTTCTTAAGCAGTTCCATCCCTCTTTCGGAAGCCTGTTCTTTGGATAACTTGCGGACCTTTATAGGCGCAAGCATTATATTCTCAAGAACAGTCTTATGTGGAAATAAGTTAAAATGCTGAAATACCATGCCAACTTCCGTCCGGACTTTATTGATATTGACCTTCTTGTCTGTCGTATCAAGCCCTTCAATGAAAATATGGCCTCCCGTTATCGTTTCAAGTTGATTGATACACCTGAGGAAAGTGGATTTACCCGACCCAGAAGGACCAATTACCACGACTACTTCCCGAGGGGAAACGATTGCATTGATATTTTTCAATACATCATTTTCGCCAAATGACTTCTTTAGATTCTCCACCTTGATCATTCTGTTTTCAACCTTCTTTCGAGTCTATTTAATACGAAACTTAAAATGAGGGTCAGGAATAGATAGATGAAGGCACACGCCAAGTATGGCTCCCACACTTTAAAGTACTGACTCCCCATCGCTTTTCCCCAATACATCAATTCCGGGGCAGCAATGACACAAAGCAGGGATGAATCCTTCAATAATACGATGAATTCATTTCCTAACGGAGGAATCATTCGTTTGAAAGCTTGAGGCAATACAACATGTATCATTGTTTGGATATGGGTCATTCCCAATGAACGCGCCCCTTCCATTTGCCCTTTATCGATGGATTGAATGCCCGCCCTGAAAATTTCGGCAATATATGCGGCTGCATTTAAAGATAAAGCAATGACACCGGCAGTTACTGCATTCGTTTCCCCGGTAAAAAAGGGCACAATTCCAAAATGGATTAAAAAGATTTGAACTAAAAGCGGTGTTCCGCGAAAAACCGTGACATAACAGTAAAATGGAAAGGCAAGCACTTTGTTTCTCATGATTTTCCCTAAACCGATCAATAGCCCCAAAAAGGTTCCGATGAGGATGGAGGAAGCCGACAGCCCTATAGTAAGCAATGTTCCTTTTAATAAGAAAGGAGCATATTCAAAAATAATATCCCAGCGAAAACTCATTTTGTTTCCCTCCTAAGACCAAAAAAACTGCGTAACTTCACACGTAAAGTTACGCAATCTTTTACTATCCATTTGTTTTTATTGTTGTGCTTTCAACGTTTCAATATCTGGATCAGTACCAAACCACTCTTTATAAATTTCTGCATATTTCCCATTCTCATAAATTGCATTCACGGCTTTATCGAACTCCGATTTCAATTCACTGCCTTTTGGGAACATAAGACCATAAAACTCCTCATTGAAACTTTTGCTATCTTCAACGACTTTCAGTTTTTGATCGGGGTTATTTTTCACATATTCTTCAACAACCGTATTATCAGCTACGACAGCCGAAGCTCCGCCTTTTAGTAATTCCTGAATGGCCAGGTTATTATTTTCGAATTTTTTGATATCCTTGTGATTCTTTCCAAGGAGTTTCTCTACCGCTTCCTGTCCTGTGGTACCAGTCTGAACGGCAATGACGTTTCCTTTCAATTCATCTCCTGATTTTATATCGCTATTCTCAGGAACGAGAATCTTGTTTGTGGATAAGAAATACGGAACCGAGAAGTCATAAGATTGTTTTCTTTCGTCATTCACTGTAATCGCAGATATGGCGACATCCGCTCTCTTACCTTCGATTTCAACAAAAATCGGATCCCAACCAACACTTTCCAATTTAACTTCATATCCCGCTTCTTTTGCAACAGCATTGATGAAATCAACATCGAATCCTACAATCTTATCGCCTTCAAGATATTCAAATGGAGCATAGTTGGCGTCCGTCACGATTCTGAGTGTTTTCCCATTGGACTCTTCTTCTTCTTTACCAGTTGTCGAAACTTCCTTATCCTTCCCGCATCCTGTCACGACTAGTAACAAAGAAGCTACCATGGCAAACACTAAAAAAGAAACCTTTTTCAAAATAATCCCCTCTTCTCTCTCGTAAACTCTCTTTTTCAAAAAAAAACAGATAAATCTAACTTTAGAGAACATTCAGTATATTCTTTTAAGAATATTATACGTTTATTTGTTTTTTTATGCAATACAAAGTCGATAAACAACTTTAGTAAAATAAAATTTTAATCAATTAACTTGGTAAATCAGAACCGTAACTATGCTCTAATGGGGAAAGATACAGACTTTTACCTTTTTCTCGAATAAATGGATGTTATATTGAAAACAGATAGTGCCAACTTTCAAAAGGTTTAATAGAACAAAAATAAGCAGCGGCCATATTAGCGTGGCCGCTGCTCAAATGATTATTATGGGACTTCCTTATTCCCCTCTTCAATATCCAACATATCCAACAGGAAGATGAAGATCGGTATTCCGATGATCAATCCCCATATCCCAAGGAAATGCTCGGAAAACAATAGGATGATAAAGGTGAAAAATGTTGGAAGATTTGTTTTTGCCGACATGAATTTCGGATTTAAAATATAGCTTTCAAGTGCATGGATCACAACAATCATGATTAACACAGCAATCACTTTGGGCATGCCGCCGATGCTATAGGCAATCATGCTAAGTGGAATGAGGGAGATGATGACCCCTGCAACCGGAATCAAACCCAGGAAGAATATCATGATCCCTAGACCGAGTAATTGCGGGAAGCCAAGAATCCATAAGAAAGTTACAGATAGGACAGCATTCGTAATGGCTATCAAGAACTGGACCTCAATCACCTTTCCGAATGAATTGATGAATTTGACGCCAAAGTGGCTTAAGTTTATAAAGAAAGATTTGAATTTGGCCCGCTTGAATTTAGAAGTGAAACGAATGATTTTATCTTTTTCCAATAAGAAAAATAGACTAAGCAACATGGAAATGAAAATTTGAAATGCCAGTTTACCGAAATCGGATATATAAAGATAGAGTGTATTCATCTGTGTTTGAAGATCGAGCGGCGATCGCAGCTCGTTCATTATATTAATGGCATATTGAATGACCCTACTATCTGGTGGATGTTGAAAGAAGTAAACGATTTGTGTCACTAATTCCGTGAATTGTAGCGTAATGACCGGTAGATATTTATAAAGAACGATGGCTAAACAAGAAATGACGACTGCATATAAAAAGCTTATAACAACCTTAGAGTTGATATGCACCACTTTATTCAGCCGAATCATGATAAATTGCTCCAGCCTTCCCATCAGGAAAGTGAAAACAAATGTGAATAACACGATATTAACCATACTGCCGATGCTTATTAAAAAGAGAACTAACACAATTAATGTAATTAACCTTGAAAAACCTTCGCTTTGCAAATACTCTTTTACCACTTACCTATCTCCTAACTACCATTCTGCCGTGATAATTCCTTCTACCTTTTATTTTACACGTAATTGAGGGATTCTACTACAATTACCTTCCATTGACAACAAAATTATTTGAATAATCAATAAGACCCATGATGGAGATGTAGTTAAGACCTTTTTCGAAAATTCGATCATTAATTTCACAGCCATTTCTGCATGAAAAAACATCTGCCAAATGGGCAGATGCTAATCTTCATCCTTCACATCGATATCTTCGGGGATGCGTTCGTTATAATAATCCGCTAATTGCTTCTTATATTTCTCCATCTGTTCAAGATGCATATTAAACTGCTCTTTAAAAATCAAATGCTGCTCACCATCATGAACGGTGCGAATTTTATTTTGAACGATCAAACTTTCTATATAAGATTCCGGCATTGATAAATATTCCGCAGTCTCTTTTACTGTCAAGTACATGCCTTCACCCCTTTTCCTCTCTAACTATACTAGATATGGGGCATTATTTGAAGTGCTTGATCTTTGATTGAAAATCCCTTCAATGCCAAGGAAAGGACGAAACCGGATTCAGGGTTTTTGGCATGTAACCTCCCAGCTTACTCGATTTCCGCAAATGGAACATTTTGCACGAAATCCCAAACAATAACTTACAATCCCTTCCAATAACATGTAAGATAATGTTAAAGTAATATATCCATAGATTAAGAGGAGTGGACAAAAATGACCTTCTTTTATGTCATTCTTGCGGCAATTTTTGCTGTTTTCCTGGTCAATTTCTTTAAAGGGCTAAGTGAACCGGCTAAATTAGAACGCTATCAAAATGAATTCCGCAAATACCATGCGGAAACTTTAGATCTGCATGCAACGGAAATCGTTTCAGAAGCATTGATTGAAAAGCTTAATAAAGCACTGGATTTCAGCTATATGGAAAAGGTCAATGCTGAATTCCGACTGACGCATCCACGGGACTCACAGATAAAGGTCAATCAGGCTTGGCGTGAATTGAAACGCTATATGATTATGGCTGCAGTGTTTGGAAAAGTTGAAATGTTTAATTCAGTCATCGATGAGTTATGGCATATCATGTTGAAATATAGACAGGAATATGATGAGTTTTGCCAGGCTTTCATCGGTAGGACCATTCAGCACCATCCTCATTCAGAACCTGTTTTCAAACCCGAAGAGCGCACTCTTTTTGACTTTTACTATGTACAGCTATTTACGGTGGACTCCCATTCCATTCAAAAATGGGGCAAATTTTTCAAACATGATAAAGGGCAAACGCTTCTCCGCGATTTTGAAACGTTGGAGCTGGAGCAGTTAAAAGAGAAATATATGCGGAACCCGACAAGTATACAAGCGGAACGGACCTTTGAATCTTTCACTTCCCAATTTAAAGAAAATCGCCCCATGACAGAATTGAATTGGCGGAAAACGTACGACCAGACGGACTACGCAGCTCCTGCCTATTTCACTTATGCAAGCACCGATGATTTTGACAGCGAATTTAAAGATATTTTCGGGAATGAATCGAACACAGTTTCCTCTGGATCCAGCCATGCCGGTCATGGTGATCATAACAGTTCTCATGACGGCAGTTCTGATTCCTCTTCCAGCTGTTCTTCATGCAGTTCCTGTTCGTCTTGAGCATCAAAAAAACGCTTGGAAAACCCAAGCGTTTTTACTTTGCCCTATTATCCGTTACGCCTTTTTCATGTCCCCGCATCTTCTTCATTAACCAAACAGTGAATTAACGATTAATTAATTCCACCGATTGAACCAATTCTTGATCCTTTGTTTATTTTTCTCAAGTACCTCCTTCGATGTCCGGTTGTCTTTTTGTTTTTTCCATTCAAAGAAAGATGCAATTCCGATAAGCAGACCTCCGCCGATGATTAAATACAGCCACCATGGCATCTCGCCCCACATCGAATTGGTATTCATATAGACATTGAATAAAATGGTCCCAGTTCCAGCGATGAAATAGGATTTGTATTTCATCATGAATCCAAAGAGCATTGCTGCCAATGAAACCGTGCCGATAATGAGGGCATCATATAAGGTGTTACCTGCCATTGCATCAATAATCAAGGCTAAAAATAAGAGGAAAACAATACCACTCTCGATATATTGTGTGATTTTTCCTTTAACAAAGATTTTCCTCATCAGAGTGGTGCTGACAATGAACAGCGGCAGAATATTCACCTCTTCCTCAAGTACAGGAGGTATCGTGAGCTGATCGACAATGACCCAATACGGATATAGACTGAACAATATTGCTGCAGCCAACTGGGATCTTCTTTCCAACATGCCTGTAGTGATGCTTCTCATCAAAATGAAATAGGCCGGAATCAGAAGTGCCACGAAGATTTCCAAAATGAAATGTGCTGGTCCCCCCGTCAAAACATCCATATTCATGGCAAGAAGAAACAGCAGACCATAGACTCTGTAAAAATCCAATTGAAGTACTGCCCCGCCCTTATCAAGCAATCCTTTAAAGAATTTCCTGCTTAGCAGTACCATTATGGCCATACACCCAAAAAGGACTGCCGCTCCAACGAAAGGCTGTAATGTGTCCGCGTACATGATGATGGTCCAATACGGATACAAACTGAGAACTCCCGTCAGCCAAACGTAGATGCCTTTTTCTTTTACATCCTTTGTGAAACTTCCAATCAAGATGAAGTATACCGTGATCAAGAGTGATACAAAAACTTCGAGTAACTGGGTCAATGTTTCAGTTACTGGAATTCCCCGATTCATGGCCAGTAAAAACAGCAGGCCATATATCCTGTATGCATCAATGTTAATACCTGTTTCTTCCTTTTTGATTAAACCATCGAAATAACGCCGGCTTAAAAGCAGCATCCCTGACATACAGCCGAAAAGGAATATCAATCCCATTACAACCGATAAACTGTCGGCATAGCCCACGATGATTAAGAAGGGATACAGACTGACTAGTGCAGCAATATTGGAATAGATTTTCCTTTCTAGCTTTTCCGCTGTCAAGCTTCTCAGGAAAATGAAATAAGCGGTTAACAGAAGCGAAACAAAGACTTGGAGTAACTGATACTTAGCATCATTAAAAACCTCCACATTCATATCGATCAAAAAGAATAAACCATAGATCCTGAAAGGATCAAAGTTGATGATGCCAGATCCATTTTTCTTGAGTAACCCGCTGGAATACAGCCTGCTTAACAACAACATTCCTACCATACAGCCAAAAAGAACTGCCAAACTCGTGACGATTGGGAGTGTATGGGCATAGTCTATGATATTGATGAATGGGAAAATGCCGATGATGGCCGCTATTCCCGAGTAAATGCTTTTTTCTTTCTTATAGATCGTGAATCTTCCCATAAGGATGAAGTAGCTAGGTAACAGCAGGGTAACAAATATCCCCAAAATCGCAGAACCTGTATCGCTCATAAACACTTCCAGATTCAGAGTACACAGATATAACAAGCCAAAAATCCGATAATAATCAATGACTCTCTTCGTTCCCTCTTGGTTGAGCAATCCTTTGAAATGGCGTCTGCTAGCCATCACCATCACAGCCATACATACAAGCAATACGATAATTGCCATAACCAAAGGTAATATATTTACATACATATTATAGAAGATGAACGCCAGACTTAGAGGAACCACAACATAGTTCCGCCAATTCCTTTTCATGAGCAGATACCAGGCAAACAAGATCTGTACAGTCATCACTCCTACCCAGACCAATTCCCTGTTAAGCGGAAAATCCCGGATTGCAGTTTCCAATATAGATATGCTTATTCCTAAATGAATGAATGGAATAAGATAATACTCCATTATGCCTTTCCAATTCTTATTGGAAACCGACCACAGAATGGTTATGAGTCCTGCTGTTATCATCATGCATATTGATGTAATGAATGCCATTTGCCCCACGTTTGTTAAAAATAAATGGGCCTGCAGGAAAAGGGCTGAAAACCCTAGGTACGTAAAGACGTATTTTTCCCATTTCACATGTGCCCTTAAAGCACTCAAAATATAAATCAACAGTTGTGCAACATATAGGAACGGTGAACTTTCCGAATAAACAATAAGCAAATATCCAACGGGAATCGCCAGTAAATTGGCAAGGTGACTAGTATATTGAAAGTACAATTTCCCATTTTTCGAATATTTCCCAAGCCATTCTCCTAAAAGGAAAAAGATAATAGGACCTAGCAGCACAAACGCAATCTTCAACACCATTGAACCAAAATCAAAAACATCGTAGAGTGAAGCATATAGGCCGGCACTTGTAATCACGACAGGCACCCAGAATATGTGCTTCCGATGTATATGGACGGACCAGCCGTTTATTACAGTAGCTATGGCAATGGCTCCGCTTGCCTCCAAAGGATTCAGTGAATCGAATGGAATCGATATCAAGGAAAGGAAGGAAAGAATCTGTCCGCTACATGCAAAAACAGGAAAGAATTTATGATATCCCTTTTTAAATGTGTAAGCTGCACCGATGGAAATCAGTGAAACCCCCATTAAATAGACGCTGAACATTATATTTGATCGGACCCACTCTAAACTCTCCAACAAATATGGATAGAAAGCAACCAAAGCCAGTACGAAAGTGATTGGAAATCCGTATATGGCTTTTTCCTTCATATGCTTTGATTCGTCTTTTATATATGTGATGAAGAAGAGCCCAGAGATCATGGCGAGCTCTGCACTAACTGCAAGCCAATCCATTTCGCTGAATTTACTGGTCAGTATCACTAACATGATCATTGGGGAGATAAGTAAGATACTCTTCTTAAACAGGCTATACCTTGGGTGACGGTTATATATATAGACTCCAAGATATTGAATGACCTGTACAACAAAAAACAGATTTAATATGGTAGAAAAAGAGACTGGCAAGGCAAAGAAAAGATATAGGAACGCTAAGTCGAAAACAACCACAGCTGGGTACGTGAAGCTTGAATTTCTCGAATGAAGGGAAACATAGACAAGCTGAGCGGATACTATCATGAGCGCGATGAATATTTGCGCATAGTTCTCCTGGTACACCATCGCATTACTATATAAGAAAACGATCCCGCTCTCAATCAAACTGGTGAACATGAAGTTCTTGGAAAGCTTAGTCATTTTGGATTTAGCCAGATATTTCGATAGCACAGTAAAAATGATTGGTACAAATGCAAAAGCAATGATCATGTACTCACTTAAAAATGAGTTAAAAATAAAATGGATATATCCATACGTGAATACGGCGCTAAAAGCCATTTCATAATATTTTTTTTGGAATTTGACCGAAAAAATTAAAAACAAAACGGAAAAGACCATCAACGTTAGCGAATACACCAAGTTACTTGAAAATAACGTCAGTATCACAAAGGCTTCCACGATGATCTTAAACTGGATGAATTGAAAAATGAATGGTTTAAATAACGTTAATGCTTTTTGATTTTTCAATTGCTCAATATTCCATAATAGTATTAAATTAAGAATGCCAATCGCCCAAAACATCCACTCGATAGTCGGCGTCACAAAAGCCAATCCGAAATAGCAGGTAATGCCGAACGTGAATATCGAAATGAAAATGAATATTTTCGACTTAAAGTAGTCAGCAATCTTACAATAAATGGATAAGCAAAGTAACCCTCCAAGAAAACCCAGAAGCCCTCGCCCCCCACCATTAAGTGAAAGGTACTCTCCAAAAATCCGATAATATGAAGCTGATAAAATCGTAATCGGAATGAATAAACCCGCTAGCGTCAGGAATGCAAAAGCGGTCTGTTTAATTTTCAGCTTCGAAGCGATGAAGGCCATCCCTGTAAAAATGACGGATACCATTCCAATGAAGAAAACTTTCAGGACCGCATTTAGATCCCCCCATGAAGAGGTTGCTAAAATCAACCCTCCAAACAGAAGCAATATGACCCCAGTGAGCAGGATGACAGAGATATTCCGTTCCCTGATTTGCTCAGGTGTTTTCTTCGGCTTTGTCGGTTTTACCGGTTTCTCCCGCTTGATGGCCTGCTGTTCAATAACCGGTTTCCTATCAGTGATCTCCTTGACAGGTTCAAGACTATCCTCCAAAACGGATTCAATAGGATCATACCCGGCCTTCTCATTCTTCATTATCGATTCTTTCGATTTACCAGATTCCCGTAATTTCAATGAAGATTCTTCAATCAGCCTATCTTGAACCTTCATCTCGGCACTTTCACCGATAATCGTTTCATGTGCTCGGATGGACTTCTTTTTTTCATGCTCTAAGCGCTTTTGTTTATGGAGGGCTAATTGGAAATGCCGATTATATGCCCTGCTAATCCGGATATATTCTGATTTAGGAATGAGCCGCCTTTCCAATAAAACATCCAGCTCTTCTTGGAAAATACGCTTCCTTCTTTCTAATGTCATTTCTTCGTTTGAAGAATCATTCATCCCAAGATTCCCCTTCCTTCAAATAGACCTTCTATCATCTTATGTATAATCTCTTTTCGGTAATAACAAAGTTTTTCCATTTTTTAAATATTTAGGATGCTATGCATATGAAACAACGAAGCCAGTGTTGTTCCTCCTGACTCAAAAAAAAGAATGACTTCCATTGAAGCCATTCAACGTCTTTCCATTAATTTTACTTTATCCTCGCTCCTGATTATGCATAAATAAACAATCATTGATATGAAAATCGAGGCTGCTGCCGTGATATAGATGCTCCTATAGCCGAAGAGGAAGCCTATCTGCCCGAACACGATGGCACCTATGCCCACTCCAAGATCGAAAAATGAAAAGTATGTTGCATTCGCCATCGCCTTCCGATTAGGTGCCGTCTTTTCAATCGACCATGCCTGCAGCGTTGGCTGGACAGAACCGAATCCAAATCCATATAGCACTGCCGCAATGTAAAGGACCGTTTCACTCGGCATCCACGCAAGCAGCAGCATCCCAGCCATGATAAGTACTGTTGAAGGCACGAATATGGCTCGATGTCCCCTTCGGTCATATAATCGACCCGCGAATAATCTCGTGACCATAAGGGCCATTGCATATACTAAAAAGTACCACTGAATTCCATCTACACCTTTTTCCGCTGTATACAGGGGAAGGAAGGTTGCAATTCCACCGAATGTAACGGAGATGAAGAAAATGAGCAAAGATGGCTGAAGGGCACTTTTTTCATATATATCAAACCTTTTGGCTCTGACAGCCGCCGAAGGATCACTTTCCGCTTTTTGATACCGGATAAGTGATGCTGCAATGATGGCAAACAATCCTAATAATGAGCAGATCAAAAACAACTCTTGAAAAGGAAGGACCGTAACTAGAAAAAGACCCAATGATGGCCCGAACGCCAGTGCTAAGTTACCCGATAATCCGTAATACCCCATCCCCTCACCACGCCGTTTCGCAGGGATTATATCGGAAGCAATCGTCCCTGAAGCCGTTGAAGAGAATCCCCAGCCGACGCCCTGTACAATCCGCATCATGAATAACAAGCCGATGCTCCCCATAAAACCGAAGGAACCCACCGACAATGCAAAAATGGCTAACCCGGCAAGAAAAACGATGCGCCTTCCCTTCGTCTCCAATAACCTGCCGGCAATTGGCCGAACAAGCAAGGCCGAAAAAGTGAAGATACCAAGGACAGCCCCCACCAGGCGGTCGTCACCGCCAAGCTGTTCTACAAACAGCGGGAGGGTCGGCATCGTCATTTGAAACCCCATGAAGATGCACATATTTGCCAAACAGATCATGATGAAATCACGTGTCCAGATTTTATCAGTCCCTCTTACCCGATCATCCACTAAGGTTTCCCTCATATCCCTTCACCTTCTAATTAAAATAGTTATTGCCAGTTTACTAAAATTGGTTAAAATAAGCGAATGATTTATTTCGTGTACCTAAATATATATATATAAATAAAAGCCCAGTATGACACTGGGCTCCCCCTTTTAACATTCATAATGAAAAGCTTACATAACTATTTCCGTCCACTTACCTTCCATATGCAAACTAATAATTTGGGTTCGCCATGCTGTAATACAAAATTCCATTGCTTCTATTCATCATTCATACAGCGGAACGACTCCGAATACTTTTAGTTGAAACGACTCCCGCCAATCTAATGGAATTTCCTTAAATTCAAAATTCCATTAAACAATCCAGGAATCAACCATTCTGATAGTGAGGAATGGTAGTCTCGCCCTATCTTATTGTATCCCATATCGTTCATCTACCTGCCCGAACGAGTTTCTGTTCTTTTCTTCGCCGTTTATCTTGAAACATTTTTTGATCCGCTTCCATGAATAAGCTATCCATATTCCCTTTGGAATGCGAACGGTAAGCATGCCCGAATGACATACTGATATGAGGACCTTTATTTAGGGAGTTTTGCAGAAGGATTTCTTCCTTTAATAATTCACAAAGAGATTCAACTTCTCGCTTGCTTCTATCAATCAGCAGAATGGCAAACTCATCTCCTCCCACTCTTGATACAACAGCGATGTCCGAAAAAATCCGTTTCAATAGATTGGCCGCTTCTTTAATCAATTCATCCCCCTTCTTATGGCCATACGTATCATTCATAAATTTCAGCTCATCTAAATCACACAATATCATGGCAACCGGAGTGTCAAAATCCAGATTGGATTTCGCAGAAATATTATCGAAAAACTGTCGATTATGGATATTCGTTAATGGGTCATGGGACATTTGATATTCAATACCCTGTAAGAATCTCACTCTTTCATCGATATTCCGAATGATTCCTTGAACGGCTACCAATTGCTCTTTTTCATATATAGGTGTAGCATATTCCTCGAACCACAAATAATTCCCCTCGATATCTCTCCAGCGTTGAATGACCGGCTTAGTATAATCAATCCCAACGTATATCTTTTCATTTAGGATTTCAAAGTCATCAGGATGAATCCTTTCAAAAGGCGAGAAAGGGTCATTGTATGCTTCTTCCAAGACGCCTTGACCTAAAAGAGTATTGATGGATGGACTTAGATACCTGAACTTGGAACTTGGACTTGATTCGTAGCAGTAGATAATATCCTTTGAACTTTCCACGATATTAAAAACCTTTTTTTGCTCTTCGAATCCTTTCTTCAAATAGTCCTTTTCCCTTTTCTTGCGAGTGAAGATCGTACGTTTAAATATATCTAATGACAATTTATTGAATTTCATTCTACAGCCCCCATACTTTTGAAGTCAATTTCATTAAAATCTTTTCCTTAGATTTGATGGCGGACTTACACGGTTCATTCATTACTTTTAACATAATTATCCTTTCCATATTATAATTCCAAAACATTTAAAAGGAAAAACTTTAAATGTTTTTCATTATTTCCTTAGAAGGGGGACCGCTTCTAGTAAAATACCCACGCTATGATAAAATGAAAAACGGAAGAATCACCAACATCTTCTCTATTATTGGAAACTCGTCTATTCCTGTCCTGCCGATCAGTACTTTGTTCCAACAAATATTGGCTTCTGTATATGAAGATAAAATGGCCTTATAACTGAAAAAGCCGACCCCAATTGGATCGACTTTTTCATGCCTCACGACTATTTCGTTATCTCGATTTTTCCATTATTCGTTTCCAATTTAACTAGATTTTCACCTTTTCCAATGACAGTATTGCCCTCATACTTACCAAGGATGTCTACTCTCCCATTGTCAACATGAACATCGAAAGTTGTATTTGTCGGTTCATTCTCCGTTTTAATCATGATTTTACCATTATCACTTTCGAAGTCGATCTCCCTATCCAAGTCTTTCGTGACCAATGTGATTTTACCGTTATTCGATGACCCAACCAGTTTTCCCTCTACATTATTAAGATCTACTTTTCCGTTAGCAGATTTCACTTCAACTTTTTCGGTTATTATATCATTTAATTCTACCCGGCCATTTTGAGATTTCACATTTAGATCTTCACTTTTCAATCCTGATATTTGCAATTTTCCATTATCAGATTCGACGACAAAGGATTTATAAGATTCATCAGGCACATACACCTTTAAATGTAAGGATTGAATATGAAAACCAAAGCTAAAAGTACGTCGATCTTTTAATTGTACCGAAAGCTTCTTCCCTTCCACAACTGCAGTGAAATCCAACTTGGAAACATCCATCCCTTTTGAAACCAACTCTATCCTGGTCTCCTTATCTTTCGTTGGAACGATCTCTACAGCTGCATTGTCAGTGTCGATCTGAATGTCCGTCACGATCTCCGAAATCGTTTTTTCCTCTGTAGTCGTTTCCTTATTCGTCACTTGGGAAAACGTAAACAGACTACCTATTACTCCAATCAATAACAATACAAGTGCAATGATCGATAATTTTTTTACATTAATCATTTTTCAAACCGCCTTTCACAAGGGAAGCGTTAAATTTTAAATAGCGGATGAATCCTTTAGTTAAAGCACTCGTAGCGACAAACATTCCCATGGCAATGAAAATGCCAATCCCGCATAGCCCCAATGCGAAGAAAAGATCGAATAATTGAAAGTTACCTATCGCAAGGTTAAACAAAACGCCAAACGGAGCTAGAATGAATGCTATCGCCGAAGCCCATCCTGCAATGACAACTCCGATCAATGCTATAAATGGACCCAAAACGATCACTAAATTAAAGAATCCCAAACCAATGACTGCCCAAACTGCCCGCATTACATTAGCGGCAGAAGTCGTTTGTTCGACCTGGCCAAGATGATAGGTTGCCATCAGCTCCTTGGAAATCTGTTTAGGATTCCCAAGGGATGTTGAGATTTCCTGCTCTGACTTCCCTTTTTCCATTCCAATTTCGAAATACTCTTCATAATCTTGGAGGATATCTTCCCGTTCCTCTAAGGAAAGTCTGGTTAAAGAGGCATTCAATTGTTTTAAAAACTGTTCTTTATTCATTGGTTCACACCTTCCTTGATTAATTGGTTGACCCCATTGGAAAATTCATTCCATTCCGTCAGCAGCTCTTGAAGGTATCTCCGGCCTTTGTCGGTTAACTTATAATACTTGCGCGGAGGCCCTTCTGTTGATTCTTGCAAATAAGTCGTAAAATACTCTTCCTTCGTCAATCGTCGTAAAAGTGGATATACAGACCCTTCAGATATCTCAATTTGATCCGAAATCTTCTGTACAAGTTCATAGCCATAACGATCCTGCTTATCCAATAAGACCAGTACACACAGTTCCAGGACACCCTTCTTAAATTGTACATTCATAGCACCATCACTCCTTCCAAGAGTCTTTTAGTATAGTTTAATAAACAGTACTGAACATCGAACAATACATCTTATGTAAATAATTTACCACATGGTACTGTTTATTGCAAGGTACTAAAAATATTTTTTGGGTCTTACATACATTCCAATTAGGGTAGAAGAAAATTAACATTATATTCAAAGCTACAAGAGAATACGATGTATAATAGTAAAATATGGAAGGGGGAGTTACTTTGGCCAACAAAGAAATAACGAAAAAGCAATTCGAGTTTCTTGAACATGAATTTAATTACCTTGAAAAAGAAGGAGTCATCTCCCAGCAAGAGAAAGTGAGGATGTTAGGTTCCTATGATGTAAAAGGTAATTTGAGCTTCATCACTATTCTGTTATCCATTGGGGCACTTCTTTTAGGTTTAGGCGTATTGACCTTCGTAGCCAGTAACTGGATCTATTTAAGTAAAGCGGTTAAATTCCTGCTTATCATTGCATGCCTCATCGGAGTGAACTTTGCTGGCGTGAAAGTGCAGGTACGCTTTCCCAAAACGTCACGAAGTTTGCATTATGCAGGTATTCTGATTTTTGGTGCAGGGATTTTTCTAATCGAGCAGATGTTTAACATTAGCATCAATTTCAACAGTTCCTTTTTATTATGGGCAATCGGAACGGTACTCATCGGATACTATTTAAAGGATGTCTTCATCCTCCTTTTTACATCTTTCCTGCTTTTCATTTATATTAACGGAAGTATATTCGTTGATGAAACATCTTATCCGCTTGCCATTCTTGTATTTCTACCGGCTTTATACATTCTGTTAAAGAAATTCGATTACCCTAAATATCTGACCTTTTTCATTAATGCTTTAGCCATCAATACAATCGCCTTATTTCTAATGGAATTCGTGCCGAAGGCCGGTTTTGAAAATTCGAATACGATTGTGCTTTCCATTCTGTTTGTGCTGGGAATCGTGCTTGCCTATATTCCGGTAAGAGCCAAATTACAAAACATCACCCACATACAAGGGCACATCTTACATGGTATTACTGCACTCTTCCTTACCTTTGATTTTTCAATCTGGTTTCCTTTAGCTTATTTCGTTTTTCTGCTGTATCTCATCCTAAAAGGCAGTTTGACCAGCATCGTGATAATATGTGCACTGATTTTCAGATATTACATCTACTCCTTTGACTTCCTGCCAAAATCGCTTACATTCATCATCGGCGGAATCATGCTTATCGGTTTTGGCTTCTTCTTTGAAAATCAACGAAAAAAAGGAGGGGAACTCAATGAGTAATCCATCATTCCGTCCACTCATCGTATTTTCCATTCCAGTCTTGATTCTGTTAGTCTTGGCGATTCCTCCGGTCTGGACAACAATGACAGGAGATGTAATCAAGATCAAAACAGCCCCGGTCGATCCGACTGACTTGTTTAGGGGCAGCTATGTAGCTTTGAAATACGAAATTGAATCCGTTAAGCCATCACAAGTCGATGACTCGATTAAAACCGAGTTCAATACAAGAAATATGGGTGATTATAAAAAGGTATATGTACGTTTAAAACAAAACACTGATGGACTATACGATGTTGAATACGTAACGAAAGAAAAACCCACCAAAGGCGTTTACCTAAAAGGGGAATTGGAAATCCCATATGAGCTGCAAAATACTGAAACTATTCAGATCAGATACGGTCTGGACAATTATTTCGCATCCGAAGAAAAGGCAAAGGAAATGGAGAAGGATGCATTGGCCAATCCTTCAGTGGCCGTGGTAAAGGTTCGTAATGGCAATGTTGTTTTAACGGATATCATCATTGAATGAAATGACCCCCGGATATGACTAGCAAAAAGAGCATCGGTTTTTCGATGCTCTTTTTTTTGCTGGAGTTTTTTCATATGAACATCAGATTACTACTTAATGACTCGTTTTGCACCTATATATTTTTCTTTCCAATACTTATCACTCATTTTGACCACCTTGACCCCTTTGGTGGTGGTCCCGACAAATGTACCATTTCCATAATAGATTCCCACAAAAGAGACCTGCCCTTTCTTACCTGTCGCATAGAAGACCAAATCTCCCGCTTTTAAATCTTTTTGGTTCACGGCCTTTCCGGTTTTATACTGTTCCGCACTCGTTCTTGGAATCTTCATTTCTGTGGCGGCATTTTTATATACATACTGGGTAAGACCGCTAGCATCAAATCCTTTTGGTGTCGTCCCCCCATATTTATATTTGCTTCCCACCTGCTTCTTTGCCAAAGCGGCAACTTCATCACCATAATTAATAGAGGCTGAAGCATTAGCCGGACTGAATATGAATGCCGTCAATAATGCTCCGATTAAAACTATGGCTGCAAGCCATTTTGAAACTGGTAAACTATAACTCATCCTTTTTCCTCCCCAAACTGAAAATGAACCACAATTTTAAATGTATGTTGCATTTCGGTTTTCAGACCAAAAATCATTTTTAATTCGTCCATCATCATCTCTGCAAAAAAACAAATAACCAGATAACACCGTTTTGTAACTAGTACGGTGTTATCTGGTATATTCTACTCTTCAATAGATGAAAGAATAGTGCCCATTACTTTACTTAGGATCCTTGTATTGTCGAGCATTCTCACTGTCGCTTAGACCTTTAGTAGTATGATCGACCACACCGCCGACCCCAAAGAATGTAAGCGCTATGAAGTTAATGATGCCTAAAGCCCCGTTCAATGCATCATCAGTAATCGTAAAGCCTATAGGGGTAATGAAATTGTTTATGAACGCGGCAACCATCTGCGCCAATAATAAAAGCCCAGGAAGGAGTACCGTGAATATAAACGTAGGATTCTTAAGACGCACTTTCCAGTTGATCATTGCTTTTCCCCCTCTCTATCAAATTAAGTCCGCTTCATTGAAGATGGTTGCGGACTTGCTATATATTATGCGGCTTGTCCTTTTTACGTTCGGAAATTCCATTTTATAATCTATCACTCTAGTTTCCCATAAACATAAAAAAGCCCATCTGAGGATGGACCTTCTCTTAAACTTCAAAGTAGTATTTTAAAACACTAGAGAGTGCCTCACTCTAACAAGTAAGTAACAACTTCCTCAAGTTCTACATACTCCTCAGAGTGCCAGTTGATTCCTTCCTTTAGAAAATAAGCTTCTGCCTCTATAGGTGAATTGGTAGTCACCGTCCGCAAACCTTTTCTCTCAATCTCCCCCGGAATGGATACTGACGGCAAGTCCTTTGCCAGCCAAAACCGTTTATACTGCTGGCCAATTTGTCTTTTTCGAACTCTCCTACCATTTGCCCCCGGTTTATAAATATCAGGTAATCGGCAAGCCTGCGAATATCCTCCATTTGATGAGTGGAAATGAAAATCGTCTTTTCTTCCCTCTCCATCCACTCAATCAAAAAGTTCGTATACTTCCGTTTTGAGACGATATCCATATGTGCAGTCGGTTCATCCAGAATCAATAGTTAGGCATTTCTGGACAAGGTCAGAGACGCTAGTAACTTCTGTTGATTCCCCTGTGATAATTTTCCATACTTCTTATTCATAGGTATCTCGAAATTATCCACCATATTACCCAACCAATTATCATCCCAATTCGGATACCATTTAGAGAATAAGACCATTAATTCATTTCCCGTAAAAGAGTCACAGCCCATCAAAGTTTGAGGCTGGTATGCTATTTTCTTTTTCCAACTTTCGGCATATCGGCGGGGCATTATCCCATGAGGTTATTTTTGTTCAACGTTCGCAAATGCCTTAATGATACTTGCTGCATTGTCTACCTGTTTCATTTTAAAATAAAGTCACGAAAAATAAATAAGCGGGGAAAACAAAAAAAGAACGTTCGATCCGTGATCGAGCGTTCTTATAACTTGAAAATATTGAATAATAGATTTTTCACACCCCAATTTTTTCCTCCAAAAATAATCGGATCCGTTCAGCAGCTTCTGTCAATCTCTCGGCCGGCTGGACTAAGGCCAACCGAACATACCCTTCACCCTGCTTCCCAAAAGCATCACCTGGGACGACCGTAACCCCTGCTTTTTCAATCAATGCATAGGCAAAATCCCGTGATTTCCAGCCAGCAGGAATCTGAGCCCAAATAAACATGGTAGCAGAGGTTTTCGGCACATGCCATCCCCCTTCCGCTAGACCTGATATCAAGGCATCACGTCGGGACTGGTATTCCTTAACCTGTTCGGACAGCAGCGTGAGATTGGAAGTAAGTGCCATCTCGGCAGCTTTTTGGATGGGATAAAAAACCCCATAATCGATATGTGATTTCAATGTTCCCAGGATGTTCAGCGCCTCTCGATTGCCCACCGCATACCCAATGCGGCAGCCGGCCATATTAAAAGTTTTGGAAAGTGAGTTAAATTCAATCCCCACTTCCTTGGCACCAGGAATGGACATAAAACTAATTTGCGGATGATCATCAAAAATCAACTCTGAATAAGCAAAATCGTGAACCACCATAATCTGGTTCTTTTTCGCAAATGATATGACTTCCGTAAAGAAAGCTTCATCAGCAAGGGCCGTGACAGGATTTCCTGGATAACTGATAATCATCATTTTGGTCTTTTTCACTATTTCATCCGGAATTCCGTTGAGCTGCGGCAGGAATCCATTTTCGGCAGTAAGCGGCATCGGATGAATGATTCCGCCGGCAAGCTCTACACTTGCTTCATAAATTGGATATCCCGGATCTGGCACCAGCACATAATCTCCAGGGTTTATCATCGCGATTGCCAAGTGTGCAAGGCCATCCTGCGATCCCATCAGTTGGAGGACTTCCCTTTCTGCATCCAGCTCCACTCCATAACGCTTCCGATAAAAATAACGGACTGCCTCATGGAATTCAGGCGTACCTTTTAACGTATACCCGTAGGAATTGGGATCCTGCGCATACTTCACAAGCGTATCCATAACAAAATCAGGTGGTGGTAAATCCGGACTTCCTACACTCAAATCGATAACATCCATTCCTCGTTTCATTGCATCCTGCTTGCGGGCCGCCAACTCTGAAAATATCCCTGTTGTGAATCTTCCGACTTTTTCAGATGGAGTCATATTCATTCTACGATTCCCCTCCATTAATGATTTTCTATCTATCATTATAGCAATTAATCTCGAGTATTTTAAGAATTCATCAGTATCTGTTCCAGAGCCTCATCAAGATGATGGAATTTAAATGCATACCCCGCCTTTTCCAATCTCTCAGGTATGACCCACCGGCTTTTTAATATCAATTCCGTTTCAGTCCCCATAAAGAAAGCCCCCATTTCAAGCATCGGTGTTGGACAGGGAAGCCCTATCCTAATATTCATGAGCTTTCTCAAATGAGCCATCAATTCACGATTTGTAACTGGTTGCGGCGATGAACAATTGAATACCCCGCTCAACTCCTGATTCTTTCTCAGAAAAAGGACAATGTTAAATAAATCTTCTATATGTATCCAACTGAATTTCTGATTTCCTGATCCTTGATGGCCACCCAGTCCGAATTTAACCAAATTCCTATATGGGGTCATCACGCCCCCATCTCCCAATACAATAGCGATCCGTAAAGCAATTTGTCTCGTCTTGGGTAATCGGAAATCGAAAAATGAGCGCTCCCACGCTTTCGCAACATCAACGGAAAAGCCTGAACCGATTACACCATCCTCCTCCGTCATTGGTTTATCTTCAGCATGCCTGTATATCGTTGCCGTACTTGAGTTTATCCATAATGAAGGAGGATTTTCACATTGTTCAATCGCCTCACCTAGCGCTTCAGTCGTATCAGTTCGTGAATCCAATATTTCTTTCTTATTCTTAGCATTGTAGCGGCAATTGACCGTTTTTCCTGCTAGGTTGATTAACATATCCGAATTATCGATCGTTTCCCTTATTCCTTCTTTATCTTCCCAGCCAGTATGCGGGGTTTGCCTGGAGATGATCCTTACCTCATACCCCAAATTCCTGAAATGCTTTTCAAAGTATTGACCGACAAAACCAGTCCCGCCAGCTAAAACCACTTTCTTCAGCATATAACCAACCCGCTTTCTTTTAAATAGATCGCATGATAACTAGTTTAGCCCTTTTTTGTGAACCACTTCACAATCGTACCATATTATTACATTAATTGGTATCAGGATTACATAACATACGCGTGCAACAATTGGTGAACTTGTCCAAGCAAAAAGGAATATTACACATAAATTAGTAATGTGTAAATTTATAAAACAAAGGGATGATTGCAGTGTCAAACAAAAAGCTAAGAAGAACTGTTAATTCTGGAACTGGTAATTCTGGAACTGGCAATAGCAGCCTCAGGTCTGCCTTGAGAAGAGTCTTACAAAATTTATTAAACAATAATAGAGGTACTTCAATTAAGGAACCTACTTCCATCAAGCAACCCACTTCTAACAAGGAATTTGAAAATTAGAAGGTTGCTTTTTTGAGATTAACATGGAATCCCTTTGGACTATTCTAAAGGGATTCCATGTTGACTACTGTTTTCTGAATTTTGGTTATGTATTTACATGTACCAGCTATATATTTCTGGTGAATAGCTGTTATATCTAATAGAGCTAAAGGAGAAGTTATGATGTATTTTCGAGAATGGAAACCTAAAAAAGACATCAAGAAATTAACGGATATTACGGTAAGTAATTTTCGGGTTTCGTCTAATAAAGTGAATGAAATTTTGCAAAAGTCACATAAGGTACTTGTAATTTGTAATGATAAAGGTAAAGTAGTGGGGTTTCTTTGTTATAATCTTTACTTATATAAAGTGGCTCATATTAATTATATAGTCCTTGATAAAAAATATAGAGGAAAAGGAATTCTGCAATCCCTTTTACCAGAATTAGTAGCTTATGTGAGAGAAAAAAGGATCCTTGTAGTGTCCGGTTTTGTGAACAAAAATAACCCTGAAGCATTACAAAAGTTTAAAGACCTTGGGTTTAAACCGGTTTTAATTTATCATGATGACATTCTAATTCAATCACTAGTTTAAAAGGATCCTCCTGCCGCCTATTAGCGTAAATAAGAAGATAGATTAAGAAAAAATACAATCTGTTTTTAGCTCTGTCTATTACAAATAAGTAATATTAGGATTAATATATGAATCATGTGTTCCTTCATACAAAACTAGGGAATGAAATCGCCTGTAAATTCTACACGAATTATAGGCATTTTCCAGGTAGTCTCATCAGCCTTTCTTTAAAACCCCAATCACTTGATATTAGGGATCAGGTTAAAAATGGCAACCAGTAAAAACTGGCATAGCATACGGTTATCTAAATTGAATTAAACAGGAGCGGTACTATAAATAATAGAAGGAATACGCCATAAATTCACTACCTCAAATTAATCATTGAATTTTCTATATTTTCAAAAGTATTCCATATTTTCAGCATTCATTCGTGCTATAGTGTGTGTATACCTGCTAAAAGGGGAGAGAATTATGAAATCGATAGAACTAATCATCTTAAATCTGGAAGAGGTTAGAAGAAGAAACATTAAACTATGGACTTCAATACCTAAAGGCATAGTTCATTGGAAACCAGACGACAAGGCAATGAGCTGTTTAGAAATGGTTAGACATGTCCTTGATAGTGAGCATTACTATCATTTATCTATTAAAAATCAGGGTAGCTTACCAGTTTATGAATCACCATTTGAAAAACAGCCACTCATCTCTGTTGAAGCGGAATTAAACTTTGCCGAACCTTACAGGCGTGATTTTTTGGAAACGATCATATCCTTCAGCAAAGACGACTTATCCAATATTAAAATCGATCGCTCTAATATAGGCTATATCAGGGATTTAGGAGACATGTTGCTAAGAATTGCTTATCATGAGTCTGTACATACTGGTCAATTATTGGACTATTTAAGAACTGCTGGAGTTCCTAGAATAAGCGTTTGGGATTAATCACTTCATTTTCAAAGGGTGTTTCATTCATGGTGTAGCACCAGACTGTAGGCAAACTCGATAAAAATCGAGTTTGCCTACAGTTTTTTTATTGCTTGTACAATTTGGACGTTGATTTCCGCTCCAGGCACTCGCTTTCCCCGCAGGAGTCTCGCACCTTCCGCTCCAATTAACTTAGTTTTAAATTTTAGATAGAACCCTTTTGCCTATTCTTTATTGTTTTAAAATAGAGTTATTTAAACTTGAGGTGATGAAGATGCTTGCTAAACATGATTCTAGAGATCAACTTGAAATGATTACTTTAAATCAACTGGTGCCGCAGACCGCAAAAGTTTTGTATTGGGAACGATTGTAGCACCTGGAAATACACATGACAGTCAAATCTTAGAGCCACTTGTCGAACAAGTGATTGAGAAAGTTGGAAAACCGGAAGCCGTTGCCGCAGATGCAGCTTATAAATTCCCTGATGCTCCACCATAATCAATCCAATTGATCTTCAAGAAAATGTTTCATGTTAGGAAATTGTGGAAAAGTAATGATATAGGAGGGATAAGAAATGTTGTCTAAAAAACCAGCGGCCAGAATGGTCAGTGCTGTTATTTTAACCGGTTCTCTTTTAGGGGCAGGTGCATCGTTTTCAACAGAGCCGGTTGAAGCTGCATCCACATTGGATTCCGCTTCCGGAATAGCTAAGGAACACGCTCTTACCACCTTATCTAAAATTTACAACAAAGCTTTTTCAGGAGAAATGCCTTATACTGCCATGGGTTTGAAAATTAATGAAAACACCCAAAAAGAAGTATATGAGACATTTGGTTCTCCCCCTGAACCAGGTAACACAGATGAAACTTTTGTCTATTACCATGCAGAAATGGGGCATCCAGGATTTGCATTTGCCTATAACGATGACAAGACCATCTCACAAATCCGATATTTTGGGACAAATGTAGAACGGGACCATAATCTGGGAAGCATCACACCTAAAGTTTTAGGGAAACAACTCGGCAGTGCTGACGAAATACGCCATATTTCCAGTACGAATGAAATCAACTACATTTACAAGACAGGAAATTATGAACTGCAATTCATTGTCGGTGAAGATCAAACTGTAGATCATATCAATCTACTCGAAGCTAAATAAAAATAGTCGCCGCAGGTTGTAGAGAAAGAAAACTTTCTCTACAACCTTTTTTGTTTCAGCCCCTCCCCCTTCTTTCCCTTTCAACTTCCAAACCACTGTCACCTCCCCAAAAACATATAATGGAAGCAAACCGGTCATTTCATTTACATAAACCATACTCACCCCAAACGGATTCTTAACATTTTTACAATAAAATTAGCTTGTTCAACATTATTTCAATATATGGAGGGTGTCGGTAAGATGATTAATAAGTTCAGGTCTTTCACAGTATCGGTTCTAAGCATAGCCATCCTTTTTCAGGGTCTTCCGGTCGCGGTTGCTGCAAAAGATGCAGAAGACAATCAGAAAAATCCGGGAGGCAGATGGATGAAGGGGGAATATCATGCCCATACCACTCAGTCCGATGATACCGAGGGATCACAGAGCCTTGAAAGCTTGCTAAATAACGCATTTGATAAGTATGGCATGGATTGGATGGGAATTTCCGACCATTTGAGAATGTCTTCAAGGAATGATGAGGGACATTTAATTCCAGGCGGGCCGATACCGCTGTCTCAGGGAATCATTCAATATCAAGCCCCGAAAATAGAACAACTGCAAAAAGAGGGCAAATTTAAAAATAAAGTCATCTTTTCAGGCTTCGAATGGGACATGCCCACATACGAGCATGTCGGCATAGGCATTTTGGGAGATCAGCCGGGCTCACCTAAAAGTCTGAAAGCTGGCAATCAGTTCGAATATCTGTTCACCAACCAGGATGAAAAGATGTTCGATCCTGCGGATGTAGCTGTCTGGAAAGCACAGGATCAAAGAGCCAATAAGACATCCGAGGATGCTCGAACAGCATTGGCATGGCTTGAGAAAAATTATAAGAATACAAGTTATGTCATATTGAACCACCCATCAAGAAAAAGGGTATACAACATATCTGATTTTCGCGACTTCAACAATATCGCCCCGGATGTCATGTTCGGATTTGAAGGTATGCCAGGTAACCAGATGGAGCCAGATAGAGGCGGTTTAAATCTGACAACACCGGAAAACCGGACCTATGGCGGTTCCGATTACATGCTTGCTAAGGTAGGAGGCGCATGGGATGCGCTTCTTGGGGAAGGTCGTAAGTTCTGGAATTTTTCCAATTCGGACTCCCATTTTGAAATCAGTGAAAACCGCCTATACTCCAGCGGTTACTGGCCAGGAGAATATTCCAAGAATTATACATGGGTAAATGGCTCATCAATAAAATCCGTCCTTGATGGCATGCGTTCAGGTAAATCCTTCTCCGTTTTTGGTGACTTGATCGATGCTCTTGATTTCCAAGCTAAAAACGGAAACAACAAGGTTGATATGGGCGGGGACCTTAAAGTGAAGGAAGGACAGATGGTCAAGATCACCATCCGATTCAAGAGCCCCCAAAAGAACAACAACGGGGATCCCGTCAAGGTGGATCACGTGGACCTAATTTCCGGGGAAGTAACCGGGAAAGCAGTGCCTGGAACACCTGCTTATAATAAATCCACCAATGATACTACAAAAGTAGTTAAACGCTTTACAAATAAAGACTGGAAAACCGATCGCGATGGTTTTCATACCATCACTTACAAAGTCAAAGCAAATAAGGATCAATATTTCCGTTTGCGTGGCACGAATCTAGGGGAAAATGTCTATGGAGAAACGATTGACGGTGAACCGCTGATCGATACAAAGACTGAAATCGAGGATAACGAAACGCGTTTTTCAGAAATAAACAAACGTAACTATAAAGACCTTTGGTTCTATTCGAACCCTATTTTCGTCAGCGTAGAGGATAAAAATCATGATAAACACTAAGTTAAATAAAATTCTGCAATAGTTCTGGACATTCCAAAAAAGCCCCTCATCGACTTAGCTAATAATCAACGTGGATGAGGGGCTTTTTTCCCCTTAGATTCTTAATGATCCTTCCCTTTCTTTAAAATCCTTCCTCGGATAACAATACACCTTTGTTTTAGTATTATTTCACTTCAATGCGTGAAAAATCCGTATAATTCACCAAGTTTCATTAACACTAATAATATAAGTTATTTTCATTGACTTTTTTCCTTTTCTTGTATAGTATCACAGAGTATCAATCCCTATCAGATTACTAGGAGGTTTACCCAAATGAAAAAAATGGTTGCACTTTTATCGCTATTGTTGGCTTTCACGATTGTACTTACCGCTTGTGGTACCAATACAAAAAATGAGGCAAACGATACCGACAATAAATCTTCTTCACAAGAAAGTCTATATGATAAAGTCAAAAAAGACGGCGTATTAACTGTTGGAACAGAAGGTACATACCCCCCTTTCACATTCCACGATGATTCAGATAAACTAACGGGGTTTGATGTTGAAATTGCTAAAGAAGTGGCAAAACGCCTTGGAGTGAAAGCTGAATTCAAGGAAACACAATGGGACGGCATGTTTGCAGGATTGGATGCAAAACGTTTTGATATGATCGCAAACCAAGTGGGCATCGATGAAGACCGTCAAAAGAAATATGATTTCTCTGACCCATATATTCAATCAGGAGCCGTATTACTTGTACACAAAGATAATTCGGATATTAAATCCTTCGATGATTTGAAAGGTAAGACCTCTGCACAATCTTTAACAAGTAACTACAATGATCTAGCCAAATCACATGGTGCTGAAGTTACCGGTATTGAAGGATTTTCTCAATCTGTACAGCTTATTGGTTCAAAACGTGTAGATGCGACAATCAATGACAAATTGTCGTACCTTGATTATAAAAAGCAACATCCGGATGCACCTATCAAAGTCGCTGATGAGGAAGAAAGCGGAGTCGCCAGTGGTTTAATGTTCAGAAAAGACAGCGGCAAATTAGTGGAAGAAGTAAACAAAGCATTAAAAGCAATGAAAGACGACGGCACGTACGCAAAAATCTCGGATAAATGGTTCGGTGAAGATGTTTCTCCTAAGTAATATTTTCACCGAACCCGAGCGTATGAACCAGCTTGTTTCCATCGCTCAAACCTCCCTCTATCCGATGATAGAGGGAGCTATTCAATATACGATTCCACTAACGCTAATATCATTTGTTCTCGGCCTTATTCTCGCTGTACTCACAGCATTGGCTAGATTATCTTCCATTAGGATCTTTCAAATAATTGCGCGAGTATATGTGTCAATCATCCGCGGGACACCTTTACTTGTGCAATTATTTATCATTTTCTATGGACTTCCAAATTTAGGTGTTACCATCAGTCCTTTTATATCGGCTATAATCGGATTCTCATTAAGTGTTGGAGCATACGCTTCGGAAATTATAAGAGCAGCCATTTTATCCATACCTAAAGGGCAATGGGAAGCGGGCTATTCGATCGGGATGTCATATACCCAAGCTTTAAAGCGGATCGTCTTGCCGCAAGCAGCGCGTGTATCCGTTCCCCCATTATCCAACACGTTCATTAGCCTTTTAAAAGATACATCGCTTGCATCACTCATTCTTGTAACGGAATTATTCCGTAAAGCACAAGAGATCGCTGCAAAAAACTATGAATTTCTACTACTTTACATGGAAGCGGCTGCTTTATATTGGATTTTGTGTACCATTCTATCTTTCATACAAGGAAGTTTAGAAGACAGACTTAATCGTTATGTAGCAAAATAAGAACCGCAGTAGTTAAAGGAGATTTTAAAATGATCAACATTAAGAATCTTCATAAATCGTTTGGTGACCTTGAAGTTTTAAAGGGCATCGATTTGGAAGTGGAGCAAGGTAAAGTCATTGTATTGATCGGTCCTTCGGGTTCAGGCAAAACAACCTTTCTTCGGTGTTTGAATCTCCTTGAGGTGCCAACGGACGGGACGATTGAAATCGATGAAACGGTAATGGACTTCAAAAAAACCGTTAGAAAAAAATCGATTACATCTTTTCGCAGTTTGACAGGGATGGTTTTTCAAAGCTATAACCTCTTCCCCCACAAAACAGCATTGGAAAATGTAATGGAAGGCCCCATCATAGTAAAAAACATAGCCAAACATCAAGCGAAAGAAACTGCTGCTGCCCTTCTTACAAAAGTGGGCTTAGGTGAAAAAATCGATTTTTATCCGTTTCAATTGTCCGGCGGACAGCAGCAACGAGTCGGAATTGCCAGGGCCCTGGCCATGGAGCCTAAGGTCATGCTATTCGATGAACCCACTTCCGCTTTAGATCCAGAACTGGTTGGAGATGTGTTACAGGTCATGAAAGACCTGGCGAAAGAAGAAGGCATGACAATGATCGTGGTAACCCATGAAATGCGTTTCGCCCGTGAAGTCGCCGACGAAGTCATTTTCATGGATGAAGGAAAAATAATGGAGCGGGGAAAACCCGAGCAAATTTTTACAAACCCTAAAGAAGCGCGTACACGTAAATTCCTCAATATGATTCAATAAAAAACGGTGCTATTCAAGCACCGCTCGCGGCCCCCCATTTTTTAGAAATGGGGGTTTTTGCCCATCATTAAATTAATGAGATGCTTGGACCTGTCTAGTCTGTGTCCTTACATGGTATAACTGAAAAAGAATCAAAGCAAAAACGGAAAGGATCGCGCCCGATATAAATGGTAAATCAATCGAAATCGAAAATAACCAACCGCCTATCGGAGGACCTGCAATCCTGCCGAACGAGTCGAAGGAAGATAGCAGTCCAGTGACACTGCCATGGCCTGTCATTGAACTTTTGGTCAACAGTGCCGAAATTGCCGGCCGGATGAACCCATTACCCACTCCGAAAATCGTCAGGAAGACCGCCGATGTCCAAAAACCGGAAGAAAACAGGATCAGAATGAAACCAACTGCCGATACGATGATTCCCATTCTTATGACAGCGCCTTCCCCATATTTCTTTGTCATCCTACCCACTAATCCACCTTGAACGATCGCACTTCCAACCCCCATGATCATAAAGATATAGCCTAATTGTACAAGACTTATATCAGCCTTTTTGGCTGCAAAATAGGCAAAAGTCGTTTCGAGTCCTGCCATTGAAAGAGTAACGATCAATTGCAGGAAAAACATGGTTTTAAGAGGCCCTTTAAAGGCTTTCCACATGGACTCTTTATTTTTTGACTGTTGGGCCCTCTTTTCAACTGTATGTGATTCCTTCAGTATCGCAATCACTAAGAATAAAGTAATCAAAGAGGAAATTCCAGCAATGTAAAACGGTAAATTCAAACTTGATTTGGAGAATACCCCGCCAATCGCAGGTCCAAAGATGAATCCAAGCCCTGTAGCGGCCCCGATGATTCCCATCCCTTTTCCCCGATCTTCCGGCGTCGTGATATCAGCCACATACGCCATTGCGGTCGGCATGTTTGCCGATGACAAAATCCCGCCAATGATTCTGGCTACAAATAATACCCATAAGGAATCTGCCGAAGCCTGGATGAAAAACGAAAGGGCCAGTCCAGCAATCCCGATTATCATGACAGGCTTACGTCCTATCCGGTCAGATATACGTCCCCACATCGGGGCAAAAAATAATTGCATCAGTGAATAAACAGCCATTAAAAGACCAAGTTGTGTAGGACTGCCACCTACCTTTTCAGCAAGGAACGGAATGACGGGAATGATGATACCAAATCCGACCATGACTAAAAACATCACTAAAAAAAGTACGGGTAACACCTTTTTTGTTTCCATTATATTTTTCTCCTTTTATTCTTCCACATTCGCTACATACTTTTATAGAAAGATTTGGGTCAAAAGAACAGCAACGAATTCCTTAATCATATTACCTAGCATAATATTCCTAACAATACTTTAAACAGTTTATCATACAACCTTTACCAAATCAGTATGAAGCACGATCTTCTTTCGGAAACTCCCTTAACAAAATAAGAACCACGCATCAGAATCCGGATCACTACAGTAATTTTTCATGTAATGGTACTTTCGTTTTTTCCACTCTGTTTCGTGAAGATAATGGAATGAGTTCGTTAAAAATCTTTTCCTCCCCTTATTTTTTCTTAAGGGGTACTCTATACTGTAGGGTATGATTGATGTTTGGGAGGTAGAAGAATGTCTAATGATCAGTGGATTTTAATTATTGACGATGAAGAAGATTTGGCACGTCTCATGGAGACAGTTTTACATAAAGAAGGTATCCCGAATATTGTTACGGCGGGGACGATTGCGGATGGGTGGGTAAAGTTTCAGAAGTTCCATCCATCACTAGTCTTGCTAGATATTATGTTGCCAGATGGTGAAGGCTATGATTTATGCAAGCAAATTCGTGAAGTGTCGAATGTGCCCATTTTATTTTTGTCGGCAAAGGATGAGGAAATTGATAAGCTTTTAGGGTTGGCGATTGGCGGGGATGATTATATTACCAAGCCATTCAGTCCGAAAGAAGTTGCATATCGAGTAAAGGCGCAGCTGAGGCGTGCGGGCTTTTCAGAGGAAAAAGCGACTCCGAAAAAATTTCAAGTTGGTCCTTTTGAGCTTAGTGCAAATGAAAATGAAGTGAAAAAGGATGGCAAAACGCTTGAGCTCACAGCTAAAGAAATCGGACTGATGAGCTGTTTTATGCATCACCCGAATCAGATTTTGAGCAAGGAAACTTTATTTGAACATGTGTGGGGCGATGATTTCTTTGGCTCTGATAATACAGTGATGGTACATATTCGCCGTTTACGCGAAAAAATCGAGGCAGATCCTTCAAAGCCTTCTTTTTTAATAACCGTTAAAGGACTTGGTTATAAATTACAAACCAAGGGTGAATCAAGATGAAGTGGAAATTGACACGGCGCTTTTTAGGATCCGTTGTGACAATTGTTGTAATCGTAGGGATCGTAAATACAATTTTACTTTTATCTCTACTCTTTTATCGAGCCATGCATAATTTCGAGGCAGAAGAAGTATCTGCAGAAAACTTTAGCAGAACATTTTCACAATATGTGGAACTAAAAGATAACAAACCAATCGTAAATGAAGAAGGGCTTAAAAAACTGAGGAACAATAACGCCTGGATACAATTTTTGAATGATAAGGGTGAGCAAGTTGCAGCCTTTTATACACCTCAAAAATTGCAAACCGTATATTCTCCTATTGAAATCGTCCAAATGTATAAGTATAAGGAAATTGATGCAGAGACGACTGTTTTTGTCGGCGAAGCCCATAATTTCAGCTATTTTGTAGGAGTTAAGGAACAGGGAATTGGCCGCTATGTAATTACTTATGATTATGAAAAAGTTTTTAAGAACTTTAACATCTTACTAGTAATATTTTTAATCGTGGATATCATTATTGCATTAGTCATTGGATTCTTATTTGGAAAAAAATTAACGAGTCCGCTGAACATATTAATAGAAGGAATTCAGCAGCTTCGGGAGCGGCGCTTTAAAAAAATGAGCATACCAAAAGGCGTTTATGAAGATGTATTTCGCAATATGAATGAACTATCGGTGAAATTGGATCAGTATGAAAAAGAACGTAATCAACTCGACCAAATGCGTGAGGAATGGATTAGCAATGTTTCTCATGACATGAGGACACCACTTGCTTCTATCCATGGTTATACAGAATTGATGAAAGATAACGCCACTGAATTAACACCACATGAATTGTATGAGTTTACATCCATTATTAATAGACAGTCCGTTTATATGAAAGATTTGTTGGATGACCTGAATTTAACGATGCGTTTGCGCAACCAACGACTTCCCTTGCAATTTGAAGATGTTGATATCGTTGGGTTTATAAGAGAAATGACGATCGAGCTTTTAAATGATTCACAATTTGGTGATCAACAGGTTGAGTTTGTGGCAAATGTGGACAAAGCAACACATAAAGTGGATAAAAAATTGCTGAAACGGGCGATTTTTAACCTTATCTATAATGCACTCGTGCATAACGAGGAAAATGTCGTTGTGAAAATACAAATTGATGATATTCATCTACAATCAGAACTGCATACCCAAATTACGATTGCCGATAATGGCCGCGGTATTCCCGCCAAAGATTTAGAACAGGTTTTTGAACGCTACTATCGAGGTACGAATACTGCCAGTACACATGGGACCGGTTTAGGAATGGCCATTGCAAGGGACATTATTCTGGCTCATAAAGGTAAACTGGATTTGACTAGCATTGAAAATAAGGGAACCACAATTACGATACTTTTATAATTATTTTTCTTACAGAGAAAGGGCTGTCCATAACTTACAGACAACCCTTCTTTCCTATTTATTTTGTTTGTGCCTTTTTTGGAATATCCTCAAATTTCACTTCATCATATGACGAAACTTCATCACCATTTTTCACGTACATCTTTAAGTAAGCATCTTTTCGAAGATTTTTTTGTGCCGTGAATTCAAGCGGTATCGTTTCACCATCTGCATTTTTGGCATCCAGTTTATAAGAATAATAAGTCATCACTGAACCATCATCCAGTTTGGTTTCATGTTGTACCCCATCCTCAGTAATTTGCAAATAATAATTATCGGCATTCATGCGGTTAAAGTCTATTTTAGTAAGCGCGAAGACTCCTGCCGCTCCCAGTATAAACAAAATGCCAACTACCATAAGAAATTTCTTCATCTCGATCATCCTTCTGTTTTATTATTTTGTGTGATAATACGATTATAGGAAGCTACCGTTAAGATATAATACAGACCGTAAATAACCGTATAAGCGATCATCCAGATCAACACAGGTTTTGCAAGATTCATCATCAATAAGCCCGAGAAGGCTTTTAAAGCAACCGCACTGTGTAATAACCCCACTGCCAGTGGAACGAAAAAGATTACAAACACTTGTGATGCAATGGATTTCCGCATTTCTTTTGCGTTAACGCCCATTTTATGAAGCATATTGTATTGTGATTTATCTTCCTCTGCTTCCGTTAGAACTTTAAAGTAAATGATACTGCCTGTTGCCGCTAAAAAAACCAGACCAAGAAAACTTCCGATAAATAGCAATGAGCCTACACTTTCGATGCTTGTTTGGAAATCTTGAGGGGCACTAGAAAATAGCGCTTCTTCAGGTACTTGTTTTGCAATTTTTCCAGATAAATCCGTGGAAGCATGATCAACACCGATGACACGATATTTTAGCTCTTCCCCTTCTTTTTGCAATGATTTAAATTGATCATTCGATACGACCACTGCAATGCCTGCTGTTCCGGCATTTAATACTGTTTGTGTTTTAAAGCTTTGGAATGTGATTGCCGTGTTGTTTTCTGTCCTGATGGTCTTGTCCTTGTATTCAGGTGAGAATCTTTTGTCATATCCAATATCTAAAATGACTGCTTTGCCATTATTCACATGCAGTGCTTCCTTGCCTTGCACTTCTGCTAATTCGTTATATGTTCTTTCATCGATAACCGTGTAAATTCTTTTATCCGAGCTATCGAATGCAGATCCCTTATTAAATTCTTTCGTATTAAATGTGACAGATAGTGCTTCGACATTTTCATCATACTTTGTATCTGGCAATACAGCGCTGACTTGATGATCGCTATTTGCATCCGTTTGCTGATACATGAAGGTATTCGGATCAACGGTCATAACTTGGTCATTCGCGTTGTAATAAAGACCATAAACCGAACCGCCAGCTGTTACCGTTGTAGCACTTAACACCGCAATTACGGTCAATGTACGTGCATTACCCCGAATGCGATATAGCAGTTGCGAGATCGTCATCAGATGCAGACCTTTCCATAGCCATTTTTCATTTTTCTTAATCACCGCTAACACAAAGCCTGTCACGCTATGAAACAATAAAAACGTACCGGCAATAACAGTTGTCAAAATAATGAGTGCCGTCATTAAAAAGCCGACTTTTTCCCACACTTTAGAAGTAAAAAGATCTTGCATCGCCAACCAATAACCCATGACAATCAGGAAAATTCCCAGAAAGGCTACAATCATTGATGGCTTCGGAGCAACCTCCCCCTTTTTCGATGCATGGAAGAGATCAATTAATTTAAATTGATAAATCAAACGATAGCCCTGGAATGATGTCACCAAGAAAATAATAAGAAATACGAGAGAGGTGTTCAAAGCTGCAGATCCCGAAAATGTAAATGGTGCTATGACATCATAGCCCATTAAATAGATCAAAATCGTCATGAACCCTTTTGAACAAAGAAATCCAAGTAAAATCCCCACAACTAATGAAACCAAACCTAGCAATAGGTTTTCAAAGAAGAGCATCAAACCAATCTGACGATTACGTACGCCAAGCAATGCATATAATGCCACTTCTTTTTTACGTTTTTTCATAAAAAATGAATTGGAATAGGCAATAAAAATGGCAACGAAGAAAATCAGGATGACTGCCGCACCACTCATTAATGAATCTAATTTCTGTGATGAAGCCGTATGTTCTGCAACTGTATCGCTATATTTTAATGTTACAAATGTGAAGTAGATGATAATGCTAAATACCATGGATGCGATATATAAAAAATATTGGGAGAAGTTTCGAGCAATATTTTTTCTCGCTAGACTAAATAACGTCATCTACCTCACCTCCAATTGTTGCAAGGACATCCATAATTTCTTGGAAGAAAGCTTTACGTGATTGACCACGACGATATATTTCTGTTGAAAGCGTACCATCCTTGATGAAAATGATCCGCCGGCAGAAGCTTGCGGCATATGCATCATGTGTCACCAACATGATGGTGGAATTATTATTTTCATTTAGTTCACTTAAACTTTCCAGCAAACCAGTTGCTGATTTAGAATCAAGTGCACCTGTTGGCTCATCAGCCAGGATCAATGCAGGCTCTGTCACAAGCGCTCTGGCTGCAGCTGTTCTTTGCTTTTGCCCTCCGGAGATTTGGTATGGATATTTAGCTAATAAATCTTCAATCCCAAATGCTTTAGCAATACGATTCACCAAGGTAGTAATTTCGTTTGCTGGAATTTTCGCAATCGCCAGTGGTAATAATATATTTTCCTTCACAGTCAATGAGTCTAGCAAATTGTAATCCTGGAAGATGAAACCAAGATTATCACGTCTGAAATCCGTTAAGTCAGCTCCTTTCATATCGTGAATGCTCGTATCATTCATATAAATTTCCCCTTCAGTCGGCGAGTCAATGGTTGCTAACATATTGAGCAACGTCGATTTCCCCGCTCCAGAAGGTCCCATGATCCCTACAAACTCTCCTTCATGAATGTCAAAAGATATATTTTCCAACGCTGTGTAGGCAGCGCTTGATTTACCATATGTTTTTTTTATATTTTCCACTTTTAATAATGGTTCCATTTGTTTCACCTCTTCAGTATTGTTGATTCTTATACTTTACATGCTCATTCTTACAGCATCTTTGTGCCAACCTTACAGCAAGCTTAAATCCATAAAAAAAACGCCTTCCATTTAAATAGAAAGACGTTTTTATTATGGATTTTTCAAAAGTAAAAGTATCAGGGCATGGTTCTTTATCATTTAACCTTGCTTCAATAGCCTGCGATCGATTACAAAATTTCCAAATGGGATGAATGAAACGATGAAAATCATCGCCATTTTTAAAAAGGACCATTTTGATACGATGCTCACATAAAGTAATAAAAGCCCAAACACGACAAATAAGAAACCATGGATGCTGCCTAAAATGAGTGTTGCTTCCCCAATATCCAATATGTACTTAATGGGCATACCAATGGCAAGCAATAGAACATACGAGATTCCCTCAATTATTGTAATAAACCGAAACCAACCAATAGCTGTCGAAAACATTCGCTCATCCCCTTATTCATTGTACAAGAACGACACACAAACAGACTTCCAGCTTCTTGTCCCCAATCCAAAATATGTTACTCTATCATATTATATTACTGGAAGATCCACTAATAAATAGTACCAGGATTCTTTTGCCTAAAATTAGAACAGCAAAAGCCCAATCCAAGGATTGGGCCTGCTAACAACGTAAGGTTCAAATTTACTTAAAGACGTTCAATTCCGAAACCAATTCGCTCCCTCATCCATATGCACAAATGGAATATCCGTATCAATTACACCTTTGATTCGTTCTAACTCAACATCTTCCCCTTCGAGCCATTTCGCAAAATCTATTGAAGTCGGCTCCTGGTTCCCTCCCAATGCAATCCAAGCTTTCATCTCCTGAGGTAAATAAGCGGATGTATGAATCGTTCCCGCCCAGCTGCTATATAAATCCGAGAAGACCCCTTGGTTGGTATCATTAAACAACCTATAAGCATCGTAGGCTGATGAAAGTTTCCCTTCATGATCTTGTATAATCTCCAATCGGCGTTTCGAATCGATAAGATGGTTACGGTTTTCATTTTTCATGATTTCAAAGTGATTGGTACAGGCATTTGACGTGCGCACCTCTACATTTCTCGGAGAGGTCTCCACAATATAGGTACTTCCGCTTTTATCATAGACGACGTAAGTGAAAGAATGACGATGCGGGATTTCCTTCAACATCGCGACCGCTTCCTGAACGTTCGCACAAGATTCAATAATCAGTCTGCCAATCATGCAACAAATGAAACCATCACCAGGGTTCTTGCGATTCATGAAGTTATATCCTATCACCAACCCTTTTTCGTTCATTCCATCCATCCGGCCAGTCCCTCGCTGACTCGGGCCGATGCTTGAATACCCTTGATCGGTTGGCTGGAATAAGACATAGCGTCCTTCATAAGTCTTTGGGTGGTAATCATAATTGCGAATGAGATAATCATCGCCTGTCATGATGGAGCATCCCGACCGAACATAATCCAATCGGTATCCACCGAATTCTTGCAGCACGCGGTCCATTGGCCATTTCAGCGCTTCTTGCAACCCCAGTAATTCTTCCCAAACTCCAGGTGCGAATTGTGTAATTGCTGTCTTGACCTCTTCTTCTTCAACCGTAAACCGAGGCTGCCTAATCTTCCACTGATCTTCACGATTTTTTACCGTTAGTGAATCTTTTAATTCCTCCCCTTGCATGTATCCAAACTCATAATGTGTACCCCGAAATTGTATGACATCACTATATATTTGCTTCACCGCTTATCCCTCATTTACAGTAGTTGCTATTCAAGTTAAGAATACTTGAAGTAATGTTGAAAATAAAGAAGATAAGCCTTTTAATTTATGAAGCAATTCACTTGGGCCTGTTCTGCTCCCCGTTGTTTTACGGGTCCTAACTGGCTTGGGGAATATTTTTAATGAAGAGGCATCTCTGGCTTTTAAAGTAGACTAAACTAAACTAAATTGAACATATCTTATTTATATTTAACTTTTATATAAGGAGCACCTACACCATATGCAGTATTTGAATAAAAAGTATTTATAATCTTTCCAGTAGGATTTTTCACTTCGTGTTTAAATCTCTTGAAAGTAATATCTGACCATACACCTAATCTACTATATTTTTTTGAATTAGCTGGGATTGTGATCTCGTTATTTACCTCATTAGTGAAAATAAAGAAGATAAGCCTTTTAATTTATGAAACAACTCACCACCCCGTACCTCCCTCATAATCTGTAACTAGGCACATTTATGAGGGGGACGGATCATGGAGATGGAATTAACGGCACTCCATTGGATTTATGTTGTATTTATTGCATTGATAATCGGGTTTATGGTAAAACGTCGTGATACTACCCTCATCTGTATAATTGGTATTTTCCTTTTGGCTTTAGTGGCTACAGGCAGTTTAGCATCCTCCATAAGCGGGATATTCAACAGCTTCATTTTCGCAATCACGGAATTAATGTCCACGATTTTAATCATTTCAATCATCGTTGCCATGAGCACGGTTTTAACGAAGTCCGGCATTAATGATGTCATGATTGCACCGTTTGCGAAATTCATTAAGAATCCTACACTTGCCTTTTGGGTAATTGGAATCGTCATGATGATCATATCCTGGTTTTTCTGGCCATCACCTGCCGTTGCCTTACTTGGGGCTGTTCTGCTCCCCGTTGCCTTACGGGCTGGTTTACCTGCCCTTGGCGTGGCAATGGCGATGAACCTTTTTGGTCACGGAATAGCATTATCAGGGGATTTCATAATTCAGGCTGCCCCTAAACTAACGGGTGATGCGGCTTCCATACCAGTCGGTGATGTCATCGCTGCAAGCATCCCCCTTGTCATTACAATGGGGGTCGTCACCACACTCTCCGCCTTTATCCTTTTAAAGCGGGATATGAAGCTTGGAAGAATCAAGGCGGCGGATAATGAGGGAATCGTCCAAGATCAAACAATCAGTGAAGATCTGCTTACACTGACACAAAAGAAGTTTTTTGCCATTTTCATTCCGATCGCCTTTCTGTTGGATGTTGTGGCATTGTCGATTTTGAAGTTGCAAGGCGGAGATGCAACAGCATTGGTTGGCGGTACAGCCGTTTTCATTTTGCTGATTTTATCTCTTGTCGCACATAAACAACAAGGCCTTGAAAAATCAACGGCCTATTTGATTCAAGGTTTTCAATTTGGCTTCAAAGTATTCGGACCCGTCATTCCAATCGCTGCATTCTTCTATTTAGGTGATTCTGGATTCAATCAGATCATCGGTGACTACTTACCAAAAACGTCACTCGGCATCGTCAATGACCTTGGTGCCGCCTTAGCGGCCTCCGTTCCTTTAACGAAAGAAATAGCTGCCGTCACATTAACCGGCATCGGTGCCATCACGGGCTTGGATGGATCAGGCTTCTCAGGCATTTCTTTAGCGGGATCTGTCGCCAAACTTTTTGGCACGGCAATCGGAAGCGGAACCGCCACCTTGACTGCACTCGGGCAAATAACAGCGATTTGGGTTGGTGGAGGTACCCTTATTCCATGGGCATTGATACCAGCCGCTGCTATATGTAACGTCAGTCCCTTTGAACTCGCCCGCCGGAATCTGCTTCCGGTAACCATTGGTTTAGCAGTCACTACGATAGTCGCGATGTTTCTCATTTAAGTGATCTGCATCGATGTTTATAGACTCTAAAGCACGGAACGGCCTCTCAATTTCCATTCCAATATTTAAAAAGGACTGAGTAAAAAATCAGTCCTTTTTCATTTCAGATAAAAATCGGGTGTCATGCTAATCCGGCAATGCAATCGTCGATATAACTGTAGATTTCGTCGATATATTCCTATTTTCGGAGATATAACTGTAGATTTCGTCGATATATTTTTATTTTCGGAGATATAACTGTAGACTTCGTCGATATATTTTTCCTTCATACCCAACTTACTCGTTATTGAATTTCTTTTTTGAAATCCATAAGTTCGTAACCGATATAGTTACTGCCGTCAACGCAAGTGCAGCTAATGCACCCCAAATCGCCTGTGAATTGACTGTGCCTAAAATTAGTACTTCCATGGCATATTTACTCATGCTTGCCGGATTCACATTGTCAATTACAGGACTTAATCCAATGATTCTACAGCCGAGGAGAAATACTATAGAAATTAATGCAATAATACCCTGACTATTAAAAATGGTACTGATCATCGTCGTGAATGAAACGATAAATAGAATCCACAGCAGATAGAACAGCAAAGCCAATATTAAATCCGCAAAATCAACACTCGTAAACAAAAAAACTACATACAGATATGAAACCAAATATCCCAATGCTACACTGCAAGCAACAAACAGATAATTGGAAATGATTTTCCCGCTTATATAAGATCCAACCGTCACGGGCCTTGTAAGAATGAAGGCCAGCATACCATTTGCTTTATCGGATTGTACGACTCCCATCATGGAAACGATGATGATCATGACCCCTAGCTGATCAAATTGAGACCCTAAGGTACTAGCAAGAACTTCGCCGCCTTTTTGGGCAGCCATGCTTGGATCAATGGTGATCCCTTGGCCCCCGCCCAGTGCCTCTAATATTGAAGGTAAATAATAGCTTACAACTGGTTGAGTTATTCCTAATAATATAAATACAAGCGGCAGCCAAATCACTTTAAATTCACGTACCATCTGAATAAATTCCTTTTTAGCTAAAACAGAAAAATTATTCACTTTTCCACCACCAATTTTAAGAATATCTCTTCCAATGTATCGTTATCTATTTCGAACCTTACAAGATCAACATTATGCTCCAAAGCATTCGCCAGTAACATATTCTTGTTTGACTCAATGTTTTCCACTTCTATCTTCAATTTATTTCCCATTACCTCTACACCTTTGACAAAGTTCAAGCTTTTAACATTTTCAATCCATTTTTGACTTTTAGAGGTTATGTCGACATTGATTTTATTTCCGCTATTCCTATTTAATAATTCCGACATTGTTGTGTCCTCAATTTTTTTACCACTTTTTATAATGACAAACCTCTCACATATTTCTTCTGCATCGCTTAATATATGCGTCGATAATAAAATTGTCGTATCTTTCTTTATCTCTTTTATGATATTCAACACTTCTCTCCGGCCGATTGGATCTAATGCCGAAACCGGTTCATCCATAACAATCAATGCTGGTTTATGTAACAGCGCCTGTGCAATTCCAAGCCTTTGTTTCATTCCGCCTGAAAAAGTCCGCACCTTGGAATTCTCTTCCCCGCTCAACCCCACTTTCGACAATATCTCTGGAATGCCGCTTAATAATTCTTCCTTCTTGATACCCGAGAGCTGCCCCATGAAAGTAAGGGTTTCTTTGGCAGTCATCCATTGAAAGAAGTTAGGGTATTGTGGTAAGTAGCCTATTTCCTTTTTCATTTTTGAAATTTTCTTACCATCAAGCAATACTTCTCCCATACTTGGATCTATAATATCTGCAATCACTTTTATTAGTGTCGACTTACCAGCCCCATTTGGCCCTATCAATCCAACACATTCCCCTGATTGCAGTTCCATTGAAAAATTATTGACCGCTGTTTTTTCTTTGAATTTTTTTGTAACATTTTTAATCTCTAATTTCATATTCTCTCACTGTGCTTTCTACCAATAACGAAGTAAAGAATTGGACCGATAGTATTTGCAAAAATAATGATGAGTGTCCACACTAAAACATTTTTCCTCGTCTTTCGATTTCTGTATAAATCAATTAATGCTATAAGCACTAAAATCAATCCAATAGCAATCACCGGTAAAATAACCAGCAGAATAGACATGAAATCAATATCTTTCAATTCGTTCCATCCATAATGCAATTCCATATATATCACTCCTTTGAAAACGAAATATTATTATCATTATCGATAATGATAGCATGTGAATTGGAATTTTTCACCTATTATTTCTTTAATAAAATATTGTTTTAGTTTTTATCGTTATTTATAATGATAATATTATCATAATGAATAATAATAAAAATATAGCGATATTTATTAATTTTTCACAATTGATATTATTTGAAAAAGGCTTATTATTTACTTCGAAAAAATATTTCGGTAATATTATTTTTCGAACCTTGTCATTTTTATTTAAATGAGAATGATTCAAATATTACAATATATGACGAATTAAACTTATAATTCATGGTCAACATTAAAATTGATTAAAAATTATTCAGTTATAATTTTCAATATGAGGAGAATAAGATGATTAATAAAGCCGAAATTTTAATACACCCTGTAAGAATAAAGATTTCCCAAGCTTTAATGAGAAACAGGGAAAATGGTTTAACACCATTAGAAATGTTAAAAATCATTAAAGATGTACCCCAAGCAACATTATATAGACATATACAGGTTTTGTTGGATTCAGGGGTCATTCGCATTGTAAAAGAGAAAAAAGTGAGATCCGTTTCCGAAAAATACTATGTTTTAAATGAAGAAGAAGCACGACTTAGCGGAGAAGAATGGAAAAAATCTTCTAATGAGAAAAAGGTGAACTATTTTTCTTATTATCAATTATCCCTTATGACTCAATATCAAAACTATCTTACTAAATTAGAAGAAAGAGACTGCGCGGAAGATGGTTCAACCTTTTCCCTTATAGAGCTAAAGCTTGATGATGAAAGCTTTATTAACTTCCAAAATGAATTGAACGATTTAATGTTGAAATACTACAAAGCTACGAATCAAAGTGCTAAACAAGACTCTCCTATTCGAACAATCGGCGTTACAATTATTCCAGAATCTTAAAAATGAAAAGGCTGTTCCAAAACCATGGACTCAAGAACAGTGAATTCTATAGAAGGAATCGTATCTATATATTCAACCAATCAGGTTGCAGTCTCCGTTTTGAAACAGCCATAATTATGGAAGAAACTCTAAAATGGGCTTACCACCCTTTTTTTGGACAGGTCAAAAGGTGCCATACCCGCTGTCAGCAGCTCCCCAATGCTTCCTTGATGCTACTGTATACTTCGTCCCACAGGTGTTTTTCTTCAGCAAAAGCCGCAGTTATCTTTTTAATAACTGCTTTTTGCTCTGCCTCGAAACGTTCATCATCCTTGGCCGGCAGGTCAGACCTCAACTCCATTACGTACTCTTGTACCTTTGGTGCACGAGGTCCCCAAACAGCTTTTTCTTCACCATTCTTATCAATGAATATAAAAATGGGGATCGAACGCGCTGTTCCATTCGTTAAGTATTGATCTATCAGTTCAAGATTTTGATCTCGTAAAACCATGCGAGTTTCAATATTTGCCGCTTCAGATATATTCAACAATATAGGAATATTCATCATCGCGTCTCCGCACCAGTCTTCAGTAATGACAATGGCTCGAATTTCCTTCGTCTTTAATTCATCAAAGAACCCTTTGTCCTCTACAGAAATGGAAAAAACCTCCTGAATTGATTGTAAGTTTTCTTTATGAACTTTCATCGAAGATACAAATTCTTTAGCAGGAATCCCCTTTTCAAACCATTCATTCAGTGTCGTCATACTATTTCTCCTAACTATTTTTAAATTAAAAGTACCATAAACCACTTATTATTTCATTGTTTCCATCCTGAAAAATAAAATGACAAATTGGTAAATTAAAACCATGTTTTTCTTTCCCGTGTAAAGGGAAAACTATAAATACATTCAATAGCTTACTAACTACCTATTTTTTATTTTCATTAATACATTGTTTTTTAGTTTAGGAGATGAAATTTTGTGGAAGGTTTTCTCTTTGCACTACTCCCTGCATTGACATGGGGCAGCTTAGTGCTTGTTTCCGAAAAACTCGGAGGCAACTCTTATAATCAAACGCTGGGCATCACATTCGGTTCATTACTGTTCGCCATCATGATGTCTTTCATCAATCCGCCGGAATGGAACAGTCTAGTGTGGATTGTCGGCAGCATTTCCGGGATAGGCTGGGCATTCGGGCAGTTATTTCAATTCAATAGCGTCAAGGAAATCGGGGTATCGAAAACAGTCCCCATCTCAACAGGATTGCAAATTCTAGGAAATACATTTTTTGCGGTTATCATTTTCAGGGAATGGAATGACAAGATGACAATCATCATCGGCATTGTTGCAATAATCTGTTTGATTACAGGTGTCTTGCTGACGAGCTACGGCGATGGTGATAACAAAAAAGCAGGAAGCTTAAAAAAAGGGGTTTTTTACCTTGCCATTTCAACGGTGGGTTATGTTACATATGTCATTGTTGTCAGATGGAATGAAGTTGACGGATGGTCGGCGATCCTGCCGCAAGCAATCGGCATGTTCCTGGCTGCACTGCTCCTTTCCATCAAACATAAACCGTTTAATAAGTATGCTAGGCGTAATATTCTAACCGGATTGATGTGGGCAGTCGGTAATATCGGTCTCCTGCTCGCTAATCCAAAAGTGGGCGTTGCCATTGCATTCTCATTTTCCCAAATGGGAATCGTCATTTCCACTTTAGGAGGCATCTTTCTTTTAGGAGAGAAAAAATCCAAAAAGCAAATGGCCTTCGTCATCATCGGGTGTGTACTCGTAATTGCTGGCGGAGTCATGATAGGCTTCACAAAAGAATAGTCAAAGGAGCGATGAATGATGTATGAAGATTTAGAGAAAAAAGTGGTAGTCATTACTGGGGCGGCAAAAGGGTTAGGAAAAGCCATAGCCGAAAGGTTCGGTAAAGAAAAAGCACATGTCGTATTAAATTATCACACTGAAAATGGTGACCATGAGGAAATCATCAAAACGATTGAAACAGCAGGCGGGAAAGCCGCAGCTATTCAAGGCGACGTTTCAAAGGAAGCTGATGTGAAGAAATTGCTTTCATTCGCTGCGGACACCTTTGGTACAATCGACATCATGATCAACAATGCTGGTATTGAAAATGAAGTGCCCAGCGAAAAATTGGCTCTGGAAGATTGGCAGAAAGTCATCGATGTAAATCTAACGGGGATGTTCCTGACAAGCAGGGAAGCAATCAGTTACATGCTCGATCATGGTATCAAGGGCAATATCATTAACATGTCATCCGTTCATGACCGGATACCTTGGCCTCATTTTGTCCACTATGCAGCAAGTAAGGGCGGAGTGAAGATGATGACTGAAACACTTGCACTTGAATATGCTCCTAAAGGGATTCGCATTAATAATATTTCACCTGGGGCAATCGACACACCCATCAATGCCGAAAAATTCAATGACCCAAAAGCCAAACAAGAAGTCATCGACCTGATACCAATGGGATACATCGGAAAACCGGAACAAATTGCCGCTTGTGCCGCTTGGCTAGCGTCCGCAGAATCTAGCTACGTAACGGGAATGACCTTATATGCTGATGGCGGAATGACCAAATATCCAGGATTCCAAGCAGGAAAAGGCTGAACTTAACTTAGCTTATTAGCAAGAAACATTTATGTATATGGAGTAGGAGAAAAGAATTTGAGGGACTGGGGATTTCTCCTTAGTCTCTCTTTTCTTTGTCCTCACCATATATATGACCTTATTTGAATAGATTCTAATGAAAATGCGAGATATTCCTTATTCCAAATAATTTGCTATTTCTTCATTGGCAAAGCGATTTTTTGGATTCTTTAATCCAAGGTGATTACGGAGAGTGTCTCCTTCATAGTCCAAACGGAACAAACCCCTCTCTTGTAAAATTGGAACAACCTTCTCGACGAAATCCTCTAAGTCGCCTGGTAACAGTGGAAATTGAAGCATAAAGCCATCTGCAGCTTTTTCAGTAAACCATACCTCCATTTCATCAGCTACTTGAGTTGGTGTACCGACAAATCTATCTCGTCTGGCAGGACTGAAAAATCTCGCATATAATTCACCCACTTTTATGTCTTCTTCACCAATAATTTTCTTCATTTCATTAAAGTTACTTTGTATGCTATTTACTGATGGAAATTCAACATCCTTCGCTGGTGTATCTAAAGAATATTTTGAAAAATCTACGTTGCCCATATAACCAGAAACGAATTTCAAACTCTCATAAGGGTCGACGAGACTTTGGAGTTTATTGTATTTTTGAATGGCTATTTCCTCGGTTTCTCCGATAATAGGGGAAATGCCGTGAAGGATGTGGAGCTCTTCCACACCTCTTCCAAAATCCATTAAAGACGATTTTAATTCTTGATAATATCGTTTGGATTCTTCAATGTTATCCCAATGTGTGAAAACGACTTCGGCTGTTCGAGCGGCTAATCGCTGCCCTGGTATTGACGCACCCGCTTGAATGATAACGGGCTGCCCCTGCGCCGAACGTGCAATATTCAACGGACCTTTTACCGAAAAATAGTTGCCTTTATACCGAAGCTCATGCACTTTATCAGGATTAAAAAATTGTCCCGTTTCTTTGTTATGCACAAACGCATCATCTTCCCACGAATCCCATAACCCTTGGACAACGTCGAGGAACTCCTCCGCTCGTTCATAACGATGATCGTGTGCCCAATGTTTATCACGACTGAAATTCAAGGCCGTCTCTCCGGTCGCATCAGCTGTAGTAACAACATTCCATCCCACCCGTCCGCCGCTTATATGATCAACAGAAGCAAATTGGCGAGCGAGTACATATGGTTCACTGTACGTTGTAGAAGCTGTCGCCCCAATGCCGATTTTTTCTGTCGCTGCAGCTAATGCTGTAATTAGTACAATCGGATCAAATCGATTAAGTATTTGAGGATGCGATTCATGATTAATGGCCAAGCTATCTGCCACAAAGGCAAGGTCAAATTTCCCTTTTTCCGCAATTTTTGAGAGTCTTTGCAAAGCTTTCACATCAATACTTGCATTCGGATTTGATGCCGGATGCCGCCACGACGCAACATGCATACCTGTTCCAATCAGATAAGCAGCTAACTTCATCTTTCTGTCTTGAGCCATTCTAATCTCTCCTTCCTTATTTATTAGAATATATCTCTTTATAACTGCTCAATTCTTTCAAGGAAATGAATGTTGGAATATAGTTTCCATTGTAAGTTTCTTCAATAAATTTAGCCGTTTTCTCTGATTGATAGAGATCAACTAATTTTCGGTAAATTTCATTGTCTTGATCTTTACTCCTAGCCGCTATGATATTAATATAAGGCTTTGCAGTACTACTTTCATAAATAAGAGCATCTTTTAAATTTAGTCCCGCTTCTACCGCAACTCCATTATTAATCACCGAACCAGCTGTATCTTCCATCACACGTGGGGCACTGGCACCATCGACAGGAACAATTTTGATTTTCTTCGGATTTTCCTTTATTTTGTCCTGTCCACCATTCCCGTCAAAGTCTTCCACAACCTTTAAGAGTTTTGCTTCTTGTAATAACAATAAAGCTCTTCCCCAGTTAGCTTGGTCATTGGGCACAGCAATTTGTGCACCATTTGGGATCTCTTCCACCGATTTATATTTGCTTGAATACAAACCGAGAGGAGCAATAATTGTAGTCCCAATTGGAACGATGTCTGTATTATTATTCGCATTAAATGAATCTAAATAGGCAACATGTTGAAAGGCGTTGATATCAATATCCCCTTCTGCCAGCGCTTCGTTCGGATCATAAGCCGATGAGAAATTAACAATTTCAATTTCCACCCCTTCTTTTTCAGCCTGTTCCTTTAAAAATTCCCATGTTCGAAGTTCAGAATTTCTAATCCCTACCTTCACTTTCGTTTGTTTCCCTCCTGCATTCGTTGAATCACTTGAACAACCTGCCAATAACACCCCCAAGATAAGCAGTATAGGTAAAATACATTTTTTCATCATTCATTCCACTCTCCCTCTGTATACTACCGCAACTACACTCTTCTAATTTTCCGTTCGAAAATATTTCCTAAACTTTGTACTCCCTGAACAACAATTACTAGAATTACAACGGTGACGAATATCGTAATAGTGCTAAAGCGTTGATAGCCATATGTTATCGCTACATCTCCAAGTCCACCGCCACCTATAGCTCCTGCCATTGCTGTAGCGCCCACTAAACCAATTGTTGCAGTTGTTATACTTAGAATTAATGACGCAAAAGCTTCAGGCATTAAAAACCTGAAAATAATTTGTAACGGCGTTGCTCCCATGGCTTTCGCGGCTTCAATAATGCCTTCATCCACTTCCAATAGTGAATTCTCCACAAGTCTTGAGATATATGGGCCAATATGAAGCACTAGTGGCACAATTGCTGCTGTCGTACCAATCGACGTACCAACAATTAGTCTTGTAAATGGAATAATCGCCACAAGCAAGATAATAAACGGAATCGACCGGAAAATGTTTACAATCGGATTCACTATAGAAAAAATAAATCTATTTTCATAAATATGACCTTTTCTTGTTACAACCAATAAAATGCCTAAGAATATTCCAATGATGCTTCCAAAAAAAAGTGAAATACTAACCATGTACAGCGTTTCCCACAAGGCGTTTAAAATGAGCTCTTGGCTTACTTCCATCCTTCGTCACCTCCTTCACTTTGACATTTTGATTCTTTATAAACTGTAATGCCCGATCAATTTCATCTTCATTACCTATTATTTCAACAATTAAATTACCAAATGGGATGCCTTGTAACTCAGTAATATTGCCGAACAGAACGTTTATTTCCACATTAAACCTCTTCGCTGTTTTTGAAACGATAGGCTGCCCAGAGCTCGATCCCAAAAAATCAATTTTAAAAATCCGGCTGAAATAGGCATCCTCATTGAGCAATCCATAAACACTTGATGGCACTTCATCGCGAACAACCGATCGAATGAAGTTACGAGTTGTTTCTGTTCGCGGACGGGCAAAAATATCGATCACATTTCCTGATTCAATCACGCTCCCATCCTCCATCACTGCAACCCGATTACAAATTTCTTTAATCACTTCCATTTCGTGCGTGATAATTAGAATGGTAATTTTATATTCTTCATTTATCCGTTTCAGCAGATTCAGGATTGATTTTGTTGTTTGTGGATCCAATGCTGATGTTGCTTCATCACATAATAAAATCGAAGGGTTTGTGGCCAAAGCACGGGCAATCCCGACACGCTGCTTTTGTCCACCTGAAAGCTGATTTGGATAGTTCATTGCTTTGTCTTCTAGACCAACAAAGCGGAGAATCTCATTAACTCGTTCTTCAATCTCATTTTTCTTTTTTTTACTTAACAATAATGGCATCGCCACATTATCAAAGACTGTTTTGGAATTAAGTAAATTAAAATGCTGAAAAATCATGCCAATATTTTTCTTAGCTTCACGCAAATCTTTTTCAGACATCTTGGCAAGATTTTTTCCTTCTACAATCACTTCACCTGAAGTAGGATATTCCAGTAGATTCACAGTTCGGATGAGTGTACTTTTTCCGGCTCCACTAAAACCGATAACCCCGAATATATCCCCTTTTTCAACGGTTATATTAATCTCCTTTAACGCTTCAATTTTCTTCTCCCCGTCATCAAAAACTTTTGAAACCCGACGAAATTCTATCAAAGTGGCCACCTCCTCTTTTTAATCAGCTTGGTATAGAAGCCACCCTTAAAACGCGGGCACGACGGCTCCTTCATATTGATCTAAAATAAATTCTTTGACCTTTTCCGTCGTTAATGCATTCGCAAGCTTTTGGATCGCTTTATCGTCCTTATTGTCTGGACGAGCAACTAAAATGTTAACATATGGTGAATCTTTCCCTTCAATTATCAGTGCATCATCGAGAGGTTTTAACCCTCCTTCTAAAGCATAGTTTGTGTTAATGGCCGATGCTTCCACATCATCTAGCGAGTGAACTAAAAGAGGGGAATCGACTGGAATGAATTCTATTTTTTTAGCATTTTTTGTAATGTCCTCAATCGTATAATCACCTGACTTGGAAGCTTCCAACTCAATGATATTATTTGCCGCAAAAAGCTGTAACGATCGCGAAAAGTTTACTGGATCTTTCGGTACGGCTACTTTCGCTCCGTCTGACAATTCACCTATAGACTTAATTTTTTTGGAATAGACACCAAATGGTTCAATATGTACACCCTTCACATTAACCAAATTCAGACCACTATCTTTATTTACTTGCTCTAAGTAAGGGGTATGTTGAAAGAAGTTTGCATCCAATTCTTTGTCTGCTGTTTGTTGATTCGTTTGAATACCATCCGTAGAAATCACTACATCCAGTTTCACGCCTTGTTTTTCTAAATCCGGTGCAATAAACTCTAAAATTTCTGCATGTGGTATTGAGGCTGCACTAATTTTCAAAGTCACTTCCTCATCCTTGTCTCCTTTACTCTCCGATGATGTTTGCTCATTACTTCCACAAGCACCCAATATCAGCAATACTACTGTTAAAACCGTTACGGACAGCCATTTAATTTTCTTCAATGTTTCTCGCTCCTTTTTTTATCCTTTTATATTGGAATAACAAATATTTATCAGCTGCTTCATGCCCTCTGGATCTTTTCTTTTCCTTCTATATGATAGTCTCTTCCCCTAAGAGAAGCGGACTCAACAACTGAAAGGATTGGATCCGTTCTGCTTCTCTTCGAAGCGGTGTATGCAAAATAAATTCATCCACTTGAAAAACTTTCTGAAGTTCCTTTAAAATCCCGTTAACATATCCTGGAGTCCCAGCAATAACACTTGCGGTCTGCTCTTCTATTTCGTAAGCTTCACCAGCCTGCTTCTCAAATGACTCAGCCTGCTCACGTGATTGAACTGTCAGCGTCCGTCCACTTTGTAGATGAACTTTAAACAGTTTGTGTTCGCTTGCCAGCTCCTCTGCTTTTTGCTGGGTAGGAGCTGCCACAACCGCTACTGATACGATAAAGCGACCTTCTGGGTACTTGCTTCGGTAAGCAGAAGACGCTTCATACAGCATGGTATCATCACTATTAATAAATCTGGCGAATACAAAATCCATTCCGAGGTTAGCGGCTAGTTGAGCGCTGTCTGAACTTGCACCTAGCAGAAAGGTTTCTGGCTTTTCAGGAGGTATCGGTGTTGCTTGAATACCAGAGAGCAAGTGATCATCATCGATTGAATTTTCAATTATCTTTTGCAATAAGGATGCACGTTCCCCAAAATCTTTTCCATCATTCACAGTTCCAAATTGTAACGCCTTTGTTGATAAAGGAAATCCACCTGGTGCTTTACCAATGCCAAGATCTACCCTGCCCGGGGCAAGAGTGGATAAAACATGAAAATTTTCAGCGACTTTATAAGGACTGTAATGCTGAAGCATGACACCTCCCGAACCTACACGAATGGATGTGGTTATCGATAATAAATAAGAAATTAATACTTCTGGTGAAGATCCAGCAACTTGTTCCATATGATGATGTTCCGATACCCAAAAACGGCTATATCCCCATTCTTCAGCTTTTTGAGCTAGGTTTACGGTTTGCTTAAGTGCATCAACTGCCGAATTCCCAGGAAAAATGGGGCTTTGATCTAATATTCCAAGCTTAAAACTCATATGACTTTCTCTCCAATCATTAATACCGAGTTAACAAATCGAATTAGTTGTTTTAATGTAATTGAAATTCATCCTAACATTGTAAACAAGCACTTGACAACACCTTATTTGATAGAAAAATTTATTTAATTGATAAAAAAATTCTATCAATTGCTTATGAATTTGGAATGCCTTTGCCTAATAATTAACCAAGCTCCCGCCTATCATGGTTTGAGATCTATTCTTCTTACCGCAATCAGAATAGGATTCATCAATGAGAGGAAGAGAAAAGGAGAGAGAAGTCTATGAAAAGCTGGAATGAAAGAATGAAGAGTGGCTATGTATGGTAGGTAAAATGGGGGGAATGTTCGCATCATGACTATGCTTGAAATCAAGTTGGAACGAAGCCTTTGGAATTATAACAACAAAGGTGCTAGGCACGAAATCGTGTCTGGCACCTTTGTCAAATATGTTCACCACTTACCATGGTTAGATAATAAATCCTTGGCACTTTCAGATAAAAAATGAGCGGCTTTAATAATGGATTTTTCATCAACAGTAAAAGCTGGATGATGCCAGTCTTCGTTTCCGTTTGTACCAAAAAAGGCAAAGGTACCGGGGATATGTTGTAGGTAATAAGCGAAATCTTCACCACCCATTGAAGGTTCTGGATGGATTACATGCAATGATTGTTGCCGAGCAGACAAGCGGGCCATCTCGGTGACTGCCGGATGATTAAGAAGCGCGGGGGGCCCAGGAAACCAACCAATCGCAGCTTCCAGTGAAAAAGCAGCTGCAATATGATTCACAATTGAATAAAACTTTTCTTTTACTTCTTCGCGTATCTCAGAATTAAAGGTTCGAATCGTTCCTTCCAATATGACGTCGCCCGGAATTACATTCCAAGTGTTTCCGCCTGTTATTCTCGTGACACTCACCACAGCACTATCTAATGGGGATACATTCCGGCTGACGATAGTTTGAAGAGCGGTAATAAGCTGAGCCGCTGCCGCTATTGGATCTTTTCCGTTTTGAGGGATGGCCGCGTGGCTCCCCTTCCCTTGAAGGACAATATGAAAACGGTCCACTGCCGCCATTAACGGACCTTCTTTTATCCCAATGGTGCCGACAGGCAAATTGGGTTTATTGTGCAGACCAATTACAGCCGCTACATCGTCAATTTGACCATCTTTTATCACATGCTCCGCTCCGCCACCTAATTCTTCTGCGGGTTGAAAAAGCAATCGCACTGTCCCGCACAACTCTGATTGATATTCTTTTAAAAGGTAGGCAGCTCCTATTGCAGCTGCCGTATGAAAATCATGGCCGCACGCATGCATCACTCCTTTTACTTTCGAAGCAAACGGAAGCCCAGTTTGTTCCTCAATCGGAAGAGCATCGATATCCGCCCTTATGGCTACTGTCGGTCCGGGTTTGCCACCCTTTATATCTGCAAAAACACCTGTTTTCAATCCTGTATTTCGTATTTCAATGCCCTCTTCCTCGAGCCAATTTTTAATTGATTTTGTCGTTTCAAATTCTTCATTTGATAACTCCGGATATTGATGTAAATGGCGCCTTATCGATATTAAGCGCTTTTCCAGCTCTCGACTCATACAGACGCCTCCTTCTATAAATCTAAGCGATAGCATTTTACTAAAATATCATGATTTTGAAATTCTTTCGTTCGATCCCGTTTAAAGCCAAACCATTCGTATAGTTTTATGGCTTTATGCATCTTATCAGTAGAATGTAAATACAAACTGGACGCACCTTGCGATTTTGCATAAATTACACTAGCTTTTAATAATTCCTGTGCGATACCGCGTCCCCTTGATTCGGGATGAACGGCCAACAACCGAATGATTGGTGAAAGGATCCCAAGTTCCGGCTTTTCATATGCTTTTTCAGATGACTGAAAAAGCTGTAATGTACCAAGGATATCCTGATTGCATTTTGCAACCAACACCTTATCAACATGTGGATTATCCACCGAGGATTCAATATTTTTTAAATATCCTTCCCAAGCTTCCGGGTTCGAATATTCATGTTCATATTGTTGATAACTTTCTACCAATAAGCGGCGCACCGTCTCTTTATCTTCTTCAATCAATTCATCGACCACGATTGTATTAATCATACGTCCTCCTTTGGCCCCTTCCTTTAATTGGCCCTTTCTTCTAAAACCGATAAGGAAAAATCTCTTGATATCCGGTTTAAAAATTGTCTTGTTCGCTCTTCCTTTGGAGCATTGAAAATCTCTAATGGTGCCCCTTCTTCTACAATGACCCCGCCATCCATGAAAAGAACGCGATCCGATATCTCTTTAGCAAAACTCATTTCATGGGTTACAATCACCATCGTGATGCCTTCCTGTGCAATTGCTTTTATGACAGAAAGCACCTCCCCAACCAACTCAGGGTCGAGTGCCGACGTTGGCTCGTCAAATAGAATGACCTCCGGATTTAAAGCAAGTGCCCTGGCAATTCCAACACGTTGCTGTTGACCTCCTGACAATTGCGAAGGGAAATAGTTATGCTTATCTCCCAAACCTACTTTTTCCAATAACAGCTTGCTTTCCCGAATTGCATCAGCTTTCTTATATTTTTTTGTAACAATTAAACCTTCCATTACATTTTCCAAAACAGTTTTATGAGCAAATAAGTTATAATGCTGAAAAACCATCGCCGATTGTCTTCTAAGAGACAAGATTTCCCTTTTAGTCGCCTTCTTAGACTTCACCTGTATATCTCCCACTTGAACGATTCCCTCATCTGGTTTCTCCAGAAAATTCAAGCATCTAAGCAGGGTGGTTTTCCCAGATCCACTTGGTCCAAGAATGGTAACTACTTCTCCCTTGCCTATTTTCAAATTAATTCCTTTTAAAACTGGCTGCTGGTTAAATGATTTTTTTATATCTTTTAAATAAATCATTGTACTCCTCCTCGATTATAGGCAGTGGCCTTTTTCTCAATTAAAAACGAAAGCCCCTCTGCTATGATTGTGAGACCCCAATAAATTAAACCAGCAGCGATAAAAGACTCCAAAAATTTCAAATTGGTGGATGCAACAATATTGGCTGCTCCAGTCATTTCTTTTTGCGATACAATGAATGCAATGGATGACGTATGCAGAAATCCAATGAAAATATTCGTGAAATTCGGGATGGACTGAGCAATGGCCTGTGGCAAAACAATTCGCGTCATGGCTTGAAACGAATTCATACCCACGGAATAGGCTGCCTCAATTTGGCCATTGGAGACACTGATAATTCCCGATCTGAATATTTCAGATAAATAAGCACCCGCACTCAACGATAAGGCGGTTAAGACAAATAAAATAATCGGAATGGAATTAGATTGTATACCCAAATCAAATTTCTTAGAAATTTGATCGATTAATAATGGAAAACCGAAATAAATGAGCATTATGTGCATGATAATCGGTGTTCCTCTAAAGAAGGAAACATAACCATTTGCAACTCTACATAGAAATTTCACTTTATATATCCTAATCAAGGCAACAGCGAGACCGATAATAAAACCTGCAAGAAGAGGAAGCATCGTTAAGATAAGTGTGATCGGAAGTGCTTTAATAATCTCCTTAAAAGCAGTCCAAATAAATAGAATATCAATCGTCAAGTCCTTCCCTCCTCCCTTTGTTATCCAGTAACAGACACATCAACAGTTTGATGCCGATTAATGCGGTTTTCATAAAGTCTGAATATTTTCTCAAACAATAGCACGACTGCATAATAGATAACAGCTAATGAGAGATAGACTTCGAGAGCATGTGCAGTTGCAGCAATTAATGTCTCTCCCCTACCCATCATATCCATTACGCCGATGGTAAAGGCAAGTGAGGTATCCTTCAAGGATCCGATAATAGAGTTTGCGATATTCGGAAAAGCAATCCGTATTGCCTGAGGAAGCACAATTCGAAAAAAACTTTGACTATTATTCATACCAACAGAATAGGCTGCTTCCGTTTGCCCATAATCGACAGCCTTAATCGCTCCTCGGAATATTTCTGCGAAATGCGCCCCATTACTTAATGCATAAGTAATAATGACAAAATACAGAGCATCCATTCTTGAAATATCAATATTAATGAATAAAAGGATTGCAGGCAGTCCATAAAAAACTAGAAATAATTGTATTAAAATAGGCGTTCCCCGAATGAATGAAATATACAAAATGACAAATTGATTCAAAACAGGGATACGAAATAATCTCAGGATGGCTGCCGCTATCCCGATGACCATTCCTAATAAAACGGATGCTGCCAGAATTTGCAATGTTACTCCAAGATAATATATTAACGTCGGAATGAAATCGACGATTAATGAAGGATCAAATGCTTTCCCCATGCTTTAGCACCTCCGCGCTTACTACTATCTAATTAAAATCCTACTGAATAGTCTGCACCCAGCCACTTTTTACTTAGTTCGCTAACTACCCCATCTTTTTTCAGTTCCACAAGTGCTTCATCAATTCTCTTCTGTAAAGGCGTTTCGTCTTTTCTTAGCAAAAAGTATACTTTTGAATTAAGAAGTGGCTCACCCACAACCTTTTGCTGGGCATCTGCTTGTTTATTTAAGAAGTCGACTGCAAATGGTGTAGTAATGGTAGCATCCGCCCGACCAGTTTTGATTTGATTCTTCGTATCATCTACGCCTTGGCCAGAATAGACAATTTCAATACCGGCATTATTTTCTTTATTATACTTTTCAAGAAATACAGCAGAATTGCTCGTTGCACTCACTATCGCTTTTTTTCCTTTTAGATCTTTAATGGAGTGAATATCATTGTTGTCCTGATGAACTGTAACTTGAAGGGGAAAGACATTATATGGTTCTTTATTAAATAGAAATTTTTCTTTTCGTTCATCATTCACCTCCATTTGGTGAGCAACAAAATCTATTTTGTTCGTTTCTAAACTTAATAATAGATTAGAAAATTCCATCGTTTTAAATTCAAATTCATATTCAGGCAGCTTTTCATCGATTTGCCGAACCAACTCGACATCATAACCTGTCAGCTTACCATTACTATCCAAAAAGCAAATATTCGGGAATTGCGTCCCTGTTCCGACAATGATTTTCTGAACTTTTTTATTTTTTGAATCTCCAGAACTTGATTTAGCAGTACTCGTTGTTTCTTTCGAAGAGCAAGCTCCCAAAAAAGTAAGTAGCAGTGCCATAACAATTAATAATGTTTTTTTCATCTCAAATTCCCCCGACGTTTTTAATTACTAACAATTGGTTCTTTATTTTCAATAATGCGATACAGCGTTTCATCTAGAATTTTACGAAGATACACAATTTTTTCTCCATCGTGATCTCGTTCAGCAAAAATCTCATAGCCTCTTCTTTCATAAATGGAAACAAGCCAAGGATGACGATCAGCTGTCGCCAAATAGACGGCCGGCGCTTTCACCTGTTCCCGAAGTGCATTTTCTTCCACCCAGGTTAACAAAGTCGAGCCTATACCTTTTTGTTTGTATAGGGGGTCGACTGCAAACCACCAAATGAATGGGTACGGACTGAAATGATCAGGATCATTCCATGGATGACGAACTGTCACAGTGGAAACAATTTGACCCTCCTGTTCTAAAACATAAGTGAGATTCCGCCTAATATTATTCATCACTAGCTGCAAATCAGCTGTCGCAGCCAGAAAGTTAATATTCAATTCTCTAATTGGTTCATAAGCCCGAAGTGTGACGTTTAGCACTTCTGGAGCATCCTTTACAGTAGCAAGACGGATTAGCTGTGTCATGATTAACTCCCCATTTCTATAACATATTATTTACACAAGAATAGTCGGATTTATATCTGCAATTCCCCATTAAATCACTCGCTCTAGCTCTATTTCATAATGTTCTTAGTCATCTTTTTAAGTCCGTTAAATTTTGTTATTGTAAGCGTTCGAGTACTTTTTCAAGATAAGGTATGCCAATTTCCGTAACACTCTCATATACGTTGCCTCTCCCAATTTCAATAATAGGCACATACCGAACACCATATTTGATTTCTAAAATATCTCGCCGTTCATCATGATTGGTAACATCCACCGTTTGATAAGCGATTTCCTTTTCTTTTAAGTATTGTTTAACTTCTTCGCAATAGTGACAACCTTGTTTTGACCAAACGACGACAGATAACGCTTCTCCCATTTCTTATTCCTCCTTCAATTTTTAAAATAATACTTCAATGATTAATCTTTTCTTTCGTATAACGATTTTCTGGGAATGGAAGCCCCAAGTTGCCTCTTAATGTTTCTGCTTCATATTCAGTACGATATATTCCCCTTTTTTGAAGGATAGGAATCACATAAGATACAAAGTCACTTAAAGCATTGGGAACACTTGAAGCAAAAATAAATCCATCCGCACCCTTCTCTTCGAACCATTGCTGAATCAAATTCGCCACTTTCTCGGGAGTTCCAATAAAAGAAGTCCGGGGTGTAGCCTCTATAAGTGCTACTTGACGAAGCGTTAACTGTTTCTCCTTGGCTTCCTGTTTAATTCGATCAGTCGTACTTCGGAAACTGTTTTTTCCGATGTCTCCGAGATCTGGGAAAGGTGCATCCAGTTCATATTGGGTAAAATCATGATGATCGAAATATCGTCCCAAATAGTCAAGCGCCTTATCTATAGAAACCAGGTTAGCGAGTTCTTGGTATTTGTGCTCAGCCTCTTCCTCAGTTGCACCAATGATTGGCGCGATACCTGGCAGAATAACAATTTCAGCAGGTTTTCTCCCGAATGCAATAGCCCTGTTTTTTACATCTTGATAAAAAATCTTGGCATCTTCCAAAGTTGGTTGACCTGTAAAGATTGCATCCGCTTCTTTAGCCGCAAGATTTTTTCCAGCTTCTGATGAACCTGCTTGAAAAACGACAGGTCTCCCCTGTTTAGATCTAGCAATGTTGAGTGGTCCTTGCACGGAGAAAAATTCTCCTTTATGTTTTAATTGATGCATTTTAGAAGGCTCAAAAAACTCACCGGACTCTTTATCCCGAGTAAACGCGTCATCCTCCCATGAATCCCAAAGCCCTTTGGTAACTTTTATATATTCTGATGCTATCCGATAGCGTTTGGCATGATCAGGGTGTTCTTCAATTGTTTTGTTATAGTTCAAGGCCGTACTCTCAAGAGGGGTAGTAACAAGGTTCCATCCGCCACGACCTTGACTAATGTGATCAAGTGAAGCAAATTGCCGGGCTACAGTAAATGGCTCACTGTATGAGGTGGAAACTGTTCCGACAAGCCCTATTCTTGATGTGAAAGCAGCGAGTGCGGATAAAATGGTAAGTGGTTCAAATCGATTTAAAAAATGCGGAATTGACTTCTCATTGATAAACAAACCGTCAGCAATGAAAAGTAAATCGAACTTTCCCTCTTCAGCCTTCTGGGCCTGCTCCTTATAAAATTCAAGACTAACACTGGCATCTGCTTGAATATCAGGATGTCTCCAACCAGATATACTCCCTCCAACTCCATGAATAAGCGCTCCAAATTTCAACTTTCTCTGCTCAGACATCAATACTCCTCCTTTAATTAATCGGTATTTAGCTTTGCTGACATCTAGCATCTTCCCTATTTACTGAAGACTTTTTAATTTTGGCTCGTAACGTGTTTCTGTTCAGATAAGGCTAATTGAAGTGGACTCAACAATCGGAATGATCTTAACCTTTCTGCTTCCTTTAAAATCGGCGAATGTAGGATAAACTCATCTACCCCGTACTTTTCTTGTAAATTTGATAAGACTTCTTTTACATAAGAGGGAGTTCCAGCAATAATATTGGAATCCTGTTCTTCAATTTCATAAGACTCCCCAGATTGCTTCCCAAATAACTCTGCTTGCACCAGTGTTTGGACCGTAACAGAACGACCGCTTTTAAGATGAACTTTCACAATCTTCTGATCACCTGTTAACTGTTCTGCTTCCTGTTGTGAAGGAGCAGCAATCACTGAAACCGATACCTTAAAGCTCCCAGTTGGAAAGATACTTTTGTAAATGCGTGAAGCATCTTCGAGTACAGTCTCATTACTATTGATAAATCGGGCAAATACATAAGCTATACCAAGATCGGCTGCTAGCCTGGCACTGTCAGCACTTGCACCAAGCAGAAACATCTTTGGCTTTTTTGAAGGGAGTGGTGTCGCTTGAATGCCTGCAAGCGGGTGAGTTTCATTAACTGAATTTTCGATTATTTTTTGCAAGAAAGATAACCGCTCTTCGAAATCTTTTCCATCATTCACAGTTCCAAACTGTAGTGCCTTCGTTGATAAGGGGAGACCACCTGGTGCCTTTCCGATGCCAAGGTCTACCCTGCCTGGCGAAAGATTTGATAACACGTGAAAGTTTTCCGCCACTTTATATGGACTATAATGCTGAAGCATAACACCTCCGGACCCTACCCGAATCGATTTTGTTTGGGCTAATAAATAAGAAATCAATACTTCCGGGGAGGACCCCGCTAACTGTTCGGCATGATGATGTTCCGATACCCAGAAACGAGTATAACCCCACTCTTCTGCATGTCTAGCCAGATTAATGGTTTGCTGTAGTGCATCAAATGCTGAAGCTCCTGGAAATATCGGGCTCTGGTCTAAAATGCCAAGCTTATAACTCATATTCTCTCCTCCGCTTTAATTCAAAGTTTACTTATGCGAATAATTATATTTTGACTTATCCTATCACCTAAAACATGCTAATGGCAATGGTTTTACTAATAGAAAAAAATATTGTATTGATAGAAAATATCTATCAATTCGATTGTATCTGTAATTGCTGATGGTTTTTCTCAAATTTCCGAATTGATAAAAGAATGTCTTTCCATAGTAAGGGTGATTCCAACCCGTGATTTAAATGCGTTAGATAGATATGCTGCTTTATCTTGATTAAATGTGACACATCCACTTCAACCAGAGTGCCCTGTTCCAACTCTTTTTTAATACATAAGTACGGTAAAAATCCGATACAGCTTCTGCTAAGAATTAACGACTTCGCCACTTCCAGGTGATCAACCTGAAATTCAATGCGCGGCTCTACATTAGATACTTCAAAAATTTTATGAACGTGGTTCCAGTCAAACGCACCGCACTCAAAAAATACCAACGGCTCCATTGCTAATTCCTGTACTGTTAGCTCAGTTTGAAGTTGAAATGGATGTCCTGGATACACGACTAAACGAATTGAATTATCAAGGGTTTTGTAATTTTGCAGACCACTATGTGTAACATCCTTCATAAAGGCTATATCAACCTGTTTCTGAAGCAATTTTTCCATTAATGCATCATTTGTTGCTGAAATAAATTTAAAGCGTAAATTGGGGTTTTCCTTTTTCCATAGAGGAAGAGCATATGGAATAAAGTATTGCGATGTAATGATATTAGCCCCTATTGTTATTTCCTCCAGTTCGCTTCCTGTTTTCAATTGCTTTTTCCCCTGGTGAAAGGTACGAATAATTTGATCAGCAAATGGAATGAAGGCTTTCCCTTTTTCAGTTAAAATAATCCCTCTCCCTTGCCTCTCAAATAGTACTGAATCGAGTTCACTCTCAAGCGTCTTAATTCTTGCGGAAACCGTCGGTTGTGATAAAAACATTGCCTCTGCGGCTTTATGAAAACTATTAAGGTGAACAACATACATAAAAGCTTCAATATGATCAATATTCATCTTGCCAACTCCTTTTTCCAAAATGAACGCCAAAAGCTCCTGTTCGCTTATCGCGTTCAGGAGCTTTTGGTTGTCCAATCAGCTCATCCTCTTATAATAATTCTTTCTCCGATTTTAATCTTATAAAACCAATAAGTAAAGTGTAATTTAATTAACTGAACAACCAACAAGTCACGATATATTTATTACGATTTCATACAACATGATATTCAAGGAACGTAATACTATTTATGCAGATGAAATTTTAAGGATTCTAAGTAAATAAAACTAATAATTTCATTCTCTTTCTGCCTGTTTTTCAGTCCTAAGGGTGTATCTATTTTACGAATTTGTATTGTCCATAAATTTTGCATAGTTTATTTAAATTGTTTATCCCAATGGACTTGGCCGTTAAAATCCATCCTGTCTACGTTATATTTTTTTCTCCTTATAAAAAAGAAAAGAAAGGTCATCCTAATGGAGTAATTCCAATAATGACATAAGGAGAGAAACTACATGCCTCAACAACAAATTGATATCAATCAATTAAATCAAGCAAAAGCAAACGTTACCCTTACGCAAACCTTACTTTCACAAGCAATTGAAAAATCTTCCTCTGATCCAACTTTGGCACAAGAAGCCATTAAACAAGCTGCTCAAGAAATCGCACAAGCCCAATCTTCCGTAAATCAGGTTTACAGTGCAGTGCAAACGCCGCAAGCCGAATGATTTTGGGGAAATGAAAATAAAAGAGGCCTATATCCCACTTGAGGAATAGGCCTTTTAATAACGAATGTTTTTCGTGCATCCAAGCTTTTTCAACCTCACTTATTTAATGGAGGTATGCTTTGAGGGAACTTAAACGTATTGTATGGATCATACCTCGTTTTCACTTCTCGAAGCCGTTTGAAATTTTCCCCATAGTAGGCGGTTGGCCAATCTTTAATGAGAGTATCCGGCCAATTTACGTAGTCACCGGTAGTAAATGGTGATAAAGCGTGTTTCAGGTCCTTGATCCACCGAATATTTTGCCGTTCTTCTTCTGGATTGGTCCATGTAGCCTGATACTCCTGGGCGATGATGGCATCGCGATAATAAAAAGCTGTCTCCTTTGGATCTTTAAGACCCGCCACTCCTCCTAGAGATTGGTGCCAAATGGCTGCATTTTCATTTGGAGCATTTCCTAAAAAATGTTTCATGGTCATGATTGCTTGCTGTGGAAAAGCTTTTTCAATGAAAGATCCTGACCTCTTTCGATGAGCCGGTTGATTTCCACTTGGATAATCAAAGAATCGCACAGCTTCAATGTATGGGACTTCCTTTATCATGACATTTATTGGTGAACCAGTTTTTGTCAAAGGCTTTAAAAGCTGCTTCAATCTTTGTGACGTTCCAACAAATTCACCTTTAGCAATAATTTCGTTTGCTTCCTTTGCCTTGAATTCTATTTCTGAAGTTAAGCATTCATCAGCCTGAGGGGCCCAATCCTGCCACGCTTCAAACACCGCTTCGAAATCTTCCCACCCCCATGTGACGGAGAAAACGGATACCCTTGATACGGGGTGTACCCTGAAAGTAAGAGAAGTGATAATCCCGAAGTTTCCACCTCCTCCACCGCAGCTTGCCCAAAATAAATCACTATTAATTTTCCTGTTTGCTTTAATGAGTTTGGCGCCCCTCTTTCCACACGCCCTTACCATTTCTATTTCAAGAAGATTGTCACAAGTAAGTCCAAAGCGCCTCGTTAACATACCTATTCCACCGCCGAGCGTAAGACCTACAAGACCAACACTGCTTTCGGTCCCTGCCGGAATCGTCGTGCCATAGTTCCATAGCTTATTATATACTCGGCCTAAATCAGCTCCGGCTTCAATTTTTGCGATCATTTTTTCACGATTGACCTTGATATTGTACATTTCACTAATATCAATGATTAGACCGCCATTCACTAATGAAAAATTTTCATAACTATGCCTGCCGCTCCTAACCCGGAAAGGTGTATGATTTTCCCGGGCCCACTTCAGTGAATTCAATACATCATTGGAATTTTGACAAAACACAATGACCTTTGGGAATTTAGAAAAACTTAAGTTATTATTTACCCTGGCTTGCTCATACTCAGCATCATTTGGTGTAACGATACGCCCGGTAAGCTTTGTTCTTTCCAAAATATAACCCCTTCCTCGGGTTAAGATGTTACATCCTATGAAAAAACCTGGCTGGAAGACACATTCCATAAGCTTTTTGATTCATTCACCCTGCTGGCCCTCCCTTGTTATGGGGGCAAATTAGCTTTACTCGTGAATTCAACTACTTTACTCGTGAATTTCGCAGAATTACTCGTGAATTCCACAGTTTTACTCGTGAACTCCAACAATTGATCCACAATGACAAAAAAAGCCCTTCTCGAATTAAGAGAAGGGCTTTCTAATAGAATTTCTTATCCCGAAATCTCATCATCGGATTTAACATCCAATGGTGTTCGTTTATCCATTTTCAGCATGTAATAACTTGCCACGACCAAGGCTAAGAAAACGATTCCGACAACCAAGGAAATCCGGGTACTCGGATTGAACCACATACCGACCAGCACCATCAGCAAAAAGGCAATTGTCGCATAGTTACTGTAAGGGGCCAACGGCATCTTGAACGGATGTTTCTCCATTTCAGCTGCATTTACCTTTCTGAACTTCAGCTCACTGATAAGTAAGACAAACCATGGAATCATCCCAGGTAAAACACTCGCACTATATACATAAAGGAATAGTTGCGGCGGTGCAAGGTAGTTCAGGACAACACCAATGCCCAGGCCTAAAAGTACAGCGATCGTACAATAGGCCGGCACTCCATTTTTAGATACTTTTGCAAATATTTTCGGAGCTTGGCCGTTCAATGCTAATGTGTAAAGCATACGACCTGCACTGAAAATCCCACTGTTACATCCAGACATGGCTGCTGTGATAACGACAAAGTTAATGATTCCTGCCGCTGCTGTGATACCTATTTTAGCAAAGGTTGAAACGAATGGACTTCCTAAGTCATCCAGTTGATCCCAAGGGAAGACTGTCACGATAACGAATATGGCGCCAATATAAAAGATTAAAATGCGCCATATGATTGATTGGATCGCTTTTGTTACGGTCTTCGTTGGATTTTTCGCTTCTCCGGCAGTGATGCCGATAAGCTCAACGCCTTGATAGGAAGCCACGACAAGGGAAAGCGCGAAGAAGAATCCTGTCCAGCCCCCCGTGAAGAAGCCGCCGTTTGCCCAAAGATTCGATAATCCAATTGCGTCTCCACCATTCCCTATTCCAAAGAAGATAAGGCCAAGGCCGGCAATGATCATCAATACAATCGTTATTATTTTTATAAGCGCAAACCAAAATTCAAATTCCCCGAAGGATTTAACGGAAATGAGGTTGGCCGCTCCCAAGATGATCATGGCGACCACACCTGGTATCCAAGCAGGTAACTCCGGGAACCAATATTGCATATACAACCCAACCGCGATAATTTCGGACATTCCGACGATTACCCATTGAAACCAATTGCTCCAAGCAGTCATATAACCTGCCAAAGGATGTATATAGCTGCTCGCAAAGGTTGCAAAAGAACCTGTAGTCGGTTCTAAATATAGCATCTCACCCATAGAACGCATGATGAAAAAAATAAAAATACCTGCGATGGCATACGCAAGCATTACAGAGGGCCCGGTCCATTTGATCGTGCTCGCCGATCCCATGAATAACCCGACTCCGATGGTTCCGCCCAAAGCTATCATTTGAATATGACGTGCTTCCAGCCCTCGCTTTAATTCCTTGTTTGACATGATTAACTCCCCCAGATGCAATATAAGCGGCATGCTTTTCTATCCTTGCCAACCACTGTACTCTCTATTAATTATTGCGGTTAGAAATTTTCTATCGAAACAATATCAATAATACTTTAATTTTATTTTCTTATCTTATAATAGTAAATATTCTGTAAAAATACAAATGTATTTTTCAAATAAACAGTTGCCAAATATATCTTGGCGATTTTTCCAATCTAAAAATATCATTTTAATAAAGCGATGATCAGTATTTTATAATAGTGATGATTCAAAAAGAGTGGAAAAAAATCATATTTACTTGGAGTCCCTCCAAGTAACCGTTAATAAATAAAAAAACTTAAACGCCTGTTAACTACCAAAATAATTTGTTGACCTATATAAGAATAGATGATAGAATTCCAATATTATTTTATAAGCATAATGAATGTTCAAGCGTGAAAGAGCCTTTCATCTCTTTCACAGACAGACATTTTCACAACCGCATACAAGCAAGCGATGAATGCTATGGATAACACTATAGCAGGAGCAGCTTCTGGAGAGACTGTACAAGATGCAGCGCCGAAGGATTCACAATCTCAGGCAAAAGGACAGAAGAGTAACGAATGATAAATTGTTATTCTGAACCCTTTAAGAGATTGGTATTATCCAATCTCTTTTTTTATTGTCCACTTTGTGTTTGTACGTAAATAACACACTCGTGAAACCATTAGGAAAGGAAGCTGGGCGAAAAATCACGTCCCTCTCTCCAAGACCGTGCAGGTTTGAAATCATTCACTACCAAGACTATAAAGATGGGGGCGTACGAATTGGCTAAACAAGAATTAAAAAGAGATTTAAAGAATCGTCATGTACAACTGATTGCAATAGGAGGAACCATTGGTACCGGTTTATTTTTAGGATCAGGAAAAGCCATACAATTGGCGGGTCCATCCATCATCTTTACCTATCTAATCATAGGGATTTCCTTGTTTTTTGTCATGAGGGCTTTAGGGGAATTGCTTTTATCCAACGCAGGGTATACGTCATTCACTGAATTCGCAACCGAATATATCGGTCCATGGGCCGGGTTCGTCACCGGATGGACCTATTGGTTCTGTTGGATCATGACCGCAATGGCCGATATCATCGCTGTCGGTGTCTATATCCAATACTGGTTCGATATCCCTCAATGGGTCCCGGCTCTAATATGCCTTGTCGTTCTGTTAGGATTGAACCTATTGACCGTTAAGTTATTTGGCGAATTGGAATTCTGGTTTGCCATCATTAAAGTAATCACGATCATCGCCTTGATCATCGTAGGAATCTTTCTTTTGATCATCGGCTTCAAAACAAATACAGGAACAGTTTCCGTAACGAACTTATGGAGTCATGGGGGTATGTTCCCCAATGGCATTTCCGGATTCCTGTTATCTTTACAGTTGGTCGTCTTCTCCTTTGTAGGGGTCGAATTGGTCGGGGTTTCCGCAGCAGAGACGGCGAACCCGAGAAAAAACATTCCGTCGGCCATCAATAAAATCCCCGTCCGGATTTCACTTTTTTACGTAGGTGCCCTATTCGTCATTCTCTGCGTAAACCCTTGGACACAATTGGATGCCTCGAGCAGCCCATTTGTTGAAGTATTTGCATTAATCGGCATTCCTGTCGCTGCAGGGGTCATCAATTTCGTTGTTTTGACATCTGCTGCTTCTGCATGCAACAGCGGTTTGTTTTCAACAAGCCGAATACTTTATACGTTAAGCAAGAATGACGAAGCCCCTGCTAAGCTTGCAAAATTAAATAAGCAGGCTGTTCCAAGCAATGCCTTGCTGACATCAACGATCGTTGTCTCACTAGGGGCATTGTTAAGCAAATTGATACCGGAACAGGCATTTACCGTTGTGACGACCATAAGTGCCATCTGTTTCATTTGGGTATGGAGCATCATTTTGATTTCCCATATCAAATATTCGAAAACACGACCGGACTTAAGAGCCGAATCGACTTTCAAGGCTCCTTTTACACCCTTTGTCAATTACGCCATTTTAGGATTATTCCTGTTCATCCTAATCGTTATGCTATTCGCTGAAGCTACACGACTATCACTGCTCTTGACCCCAATCTGGTTCATACTCTTGGTGATACTATATAACTATCGGAAAAGAAGATAGCTAATGGAAATAAAGCCTTGAACTCAATATGAATTCAAGGCTTTATCCGTCTTATGAAACACTTCAGGGTTCGGCTGTCTGCGCGTTGTTGCTAAAATATATCAGGCAACTGCATTAAATTTTATATCAAAATAGTGTAAGCTAATATATATTAGCGGTCCTTCTTTAAAGAAGGTCAATCCGTCATGTATGAATTTTTCATCCCGGTTTGGTCCACCCATCCATCAGTGGCATTGAAGAATAAACCCCCATTGGTGGACGTTTCACTTTATTTAAAACGGAGGGGTTTGTTTAATGAAGATTATATATATTCTTACTCTAGTTCCTTTTATAGGCATACTAGGATTTCTACCTTTTGTTAATAAAATAGAACCATATGTATTAGGGATGCCTTTCAATATGTTCTGGATGGCTATGTGGGTGGTCCTTACCTCTGCCATACTGGGCATCATGTATATGCTGGATCCCAGGAATCGGGAAGGTGACCAGGAATGAATATTGCTCTCTTAATCATTTTAGCATTTTTACTTCTATCGATATTTTTAGGCATACGCTCTTCAAAAGGGAAAGATATGGACTTGGAACAATGGACGGTGGGCGGACGTGGTTTTGGTGCGATTTTCGTCTTTCTGCTGATGGCCGGGGAAATCTATACGACCTTCTCCTTCCTTGGCGGCAGCGGCTGGGCTTATGGCAAGGGCGCACCCGCTCTATATGTTCTAATTTACATTACTTTGTCTTACGTATTATCCTATTGGCTCCTACCGGAAATATGGAGATATGCCAAAGAAAATAAACTGATGTCTCAATCCGATTTCTTTGTAAGCAAATATAAGAGTCCCAGTTTAGGAATTTTGGCTGCGCTTGTCGGTGTGGTGTCCATGATTCCAGTGATCGTCGTGCAGCTGAAAGGATTGGGGATCATTGTCTCAGAAGCATCTTATGGTGCCATCTCAATGTCTGAGGCAGTTTGGATGGGGGCAATCAGCCTTACCATTTATGTGATGATCTCCGGTATACACGGTTCAGTTTGGACAGCGGTCATTAAAGATATCATGATGGTCGCCATAATAGGATTCTTAGGGATTTATCTGCCGATTCATTACTTTGGCGGATTTCAGCCGATGTTTGAAGCGATTGATGCGGTCAAGCCTGGTTTTCTAAAGTTCCCTGATCAGGGTCTTAGCGTATCATGGTTTATCTCCACGGTAATATTGCTCGTATTCGGTTTCTATATGTGGCCCCAAGTTTTCAGTGCTGTTTATTCAGCACGCAGCGGCAAGGTATTTCGAAAAAATGCCATCATCAGCCCTTTATATACACTCATGCTGTTATTCGTCTTTTTCGTTGGGTTTACAGCTATATTGAAAGTGCCCGGACTTGTTGGGGCAGATGCAGACCTCTCATTGCTGCGCCTTTCGATCGAGACCTTTGATCCATGGTTTATAGGCATAATCGGCGGAGCTGGATTGTTGACCGCATTGGTACCGGGATCCATGCTTTTGATGAGCGTCGCTACACTGCTCGCGAAAAACGTCTATAAGGAATTTGCACCTGCAGTATCCGATCGCCACGTTGTACGATTGGCAAAGTTCCTTGTTCCAGTCATCGCCCTTATAGCCGTCTACTTCACCCTAAGCGGCGGCGAAACGATGTCAGCATTAATTCTTATGGGATACAGTCTCATCACACAGCTTTTCCCGTCCCTTCTCTTTAGTCTGAAAAGGAATAATCCGATCAATAAATTTGGCGCAATTGCCGGCATCATCACAGGATTGGCCATCGTAATCTGCATTACACTCAGTCATTCGACAATAGGAACCTTATTTCCATCCTTGCCGCAAGCAGCGAAAGATTTGAATGTGGGAATCATCGCATTGGCAGTCAATTTCATTGTGATGATCACAGTAAGTCTTGCTTTCAGAAAGCACGCGGTTCAGTTGGAACCTAAAACCGTTAACGATATATGAAGCAATCTCTAATGCTAGTTATTTTGGATAAAGAAACATTAGAAGAACATCGGAAGGCTCAGTCAAAAGACTGAGCCTTCCTTATTATCGACATCCAAAGTCATAATGTCCTATTTCTAAAGAGTGATTATAGAAAGTTAATAGCAGACAAAAAACAATGTCTCATAATAAACTACTAATCTTTTTTGTTTATAATCAAATCCCCTATTTTAACTAATAAATACAACGAAAAAATAATCATCAAGGTTCTGGCTACTACTAGACCATCAATAGCTAATGCATACCCTTTAGGTATTAATAATTTAGGATTTAAGCAAAAAGTAATCGATATTACGAAAGCTATTAAAATCAGGATAAAACCGAACTGAGATCTATTTGACATTAACATTCCGCCTTATATTATGGATTTTACAAATAATAGCATCGTTTTTGGGAATAATCTACATTTATTATCATTAGGGAGATCTCAGTTGCAAAAAAACAAAATAAATAGCCACCCTAATAAAGAATGACTATCTATTATGAAATATGAGCTTTCGCAGTTAGCAGATAAAATACATCCCGTTTAAACTCATTTCCTTTTTACCTCGTACCTTCAGTAATCCACTAAAGCCTTCCTGCAATCATTCAATGTTTTGACCACTTCCTTATATTCCTGCAACTCTTGATCCAGTTTTTGTTTTCTATTTACAATCATCCTCGTAACCTCTTTCGGGCTAGGCCCGCCTTGAATGCTTCTAATCTCCACAAAATATTCGGGAGAGATTATTTTTTCCCATTCATCTTCTGCTAAGTTCACTGAAACGAATTCATTGATAATCTTGTTGATTTCTTGTGTGTCCCAATCATATAGCTCTTTCCCTTCACTAATTGACCTTTTTGCAATATGACTGGCTATGGTATGCGCTTTTCTAAATGATATGTCGTAATCTCTTGATAGGGTATCCGCTAATTCAGTAACCGTTATACTGGATTTTGCGGCCATTTTCTTTGTATGTTCTTCATTTACTTTCAAAGTCGATATGACGGCATACATTATTTTCATGACACGTCCTGCGTTCGAAAAAGCTCGATATAAATGCGGCTGTAAATCATCTTCCGTATCTACGATATCACCAAATGGTGTATTGTGGATCATATTCATTGCAGCAAGTGCATCACCATAAGAACTGCTTGCAATCGAACGGGAATGTTCAATTGAGACTGGATTTCTTTTTTGCGGCATGATGCTGCTCACTTGAACATAAGGATCCGCCACATGAAATGTACCAAACTCCCTTGTCACATGCTGCAGGAAATCTTGAATCCATCTTCCAGTATTGACCATGCACGTCATGATGGCAGTTGCGGTTTCCAATAAATAATCTGCCCCGCCTATCGAGTCATAGGAATTCTCAATCACCGAATCAAATCCAAGCAGTTCAGCAGTACGGTTCCGGCTGATCGGAAAACCGGTAGTCGTTAACGCGGCCGCGCCCAAAGGGGATTGGTTAACCGTTTCATAGGCTGCCCATAACCGTCCAATATCCCTTTGAAGCACATCATAAATGGCTAAAAAGTAATGTCCTATCGTAGTCGGCTGAGCCGGTTGGGTATGCGTGTAACCTGTAATATAGGTTTCTGTATGTTTTTCAGCCTGCACCAAGAATGCCTCACTCAAATGGTTTGCATAGCCAATCAATTGGAGCAGATGACCTCTCAAAACAAGCCGGTACATCGCAACTCCCATATCATTACGACTGCGCCCGATATGAATCTTTCCTGCAAGTTCATGACCGATTTCCTCACCGATCTTAGCCTCCATCATAAAAAATAAGTCTTCGAATTGAGGCTGATAGGTCAGCAGGGTAAAATCTGTTTGGGCCACTTTCCGAATCCCATCAAGCATGGTTTTGGCCTCTTCATCTTTAATGATCTTTTGTTCCGAAAGCATGATGACATGTGCCCGATGAATATCGAACATCGCATGGAATAAGAAATCTCTTTGATCATTAAAAACAGGCATCAGAAGCTCTTCTGCATATGTTTTTCCGGGAAAGACACTACCTTCATTTTTGATAAATTCTTCAAGCCTGCTCATCTTTGAACCTCCTATTTATAAAGCTTTTTCCGCTTTGATTCCAAAAAACTTGTTCGAAATAAAGAGAACGATTACAATCAGCGTGATTTGAATCATCCCATAGGCAGCTGCCTGCCCCATATTGAACATCCGAAGCTGATTCATGATTTCAATGGATATGGGCCTGTTTGAAATCGTGTACAACAGGACCGAGGTCGGGAATTCCCCCACAGATTCGATAAATGCCAATAATGTCCCTGATAAAACACCAGGCATAATAATCGGAAATATGACCTTTCTGAAGGTATAAAACCACTTTGCCCCCAAGTTTCTGGCTGCTTCTTCAATCGAATCATCCAGCTGCTCCAGAACGGCGTTAGTCGAACGGACAACGAGTGGGATATGCCTGATGAAATAGGCAAGTGGCAATATCCAAAATGTTCCTACCAATATTTGACCGAAAGAAAAAACGCTAGGTTCATTGAATGCGAATATCAAGTTCATCCCTATTACCGTTGCAGGCAACGCCCAAGGAATCATGACTAGAATATCAACAAAGCTTTTCCCGACGAATTTCCGTTTGACAAGTACATAGGACGCTATGACCCCAAACACCAGATTCGCCAGCGTTGCAATAACCGCCATCAGTAAGCTATTTCGTAACGGTTTGAAGATATTAGGGTCTTCAAACAAAAGCCGGAAATTTTCTATATTAAATACTGTTGGATACGTTTGAAATGTCCAGGTTCCATCCGGCACAAGTGAAAGCAATAGAATCGTAAAGTGCGGTAAAAGCAGAATGATTACTCCGATGATACCCGTTACGACCATCACCCATTTCATAAACGGGTTCTTCACTTCACTCCTGTGCGCCCCAATTCCTTTCGAAGCCATGCGATAATCTTTCCTATTCTGGTACCAACGCATGAATAATAGAAATGAAATCGAAACGATGGATAGAATGACGGATTGAGTAGCGGCAATTTCCATATCACCATTGATTTTTGAAAAATAAATTTGCAGGCTCAACACCCTGTATCCGCCAGCTAATAAAAACGGGGCACTGAAAGAAGCCATTGATATCATGAAAACAAGTAAAGAAGCGGCAACGATGGCAGGTGTCAATAATGGAAATGTCACCTTCCAAAAAACCTTGAATTTGTTTGCGCCTAAGTTATAAGCAGCTTCTTCAAGGGACGGATCTATTTTATTGATTGCAGCGGATACGGTCATATAAAAATAAACATACATCGTATAGGCATGCACGATAAGGATTCCCGATACTCCGCCAATTTTAAATGGAACTTTATCGAGACCAAACAGATCCTTGATGGCATTTGGAATTAATCCCGATTCTCCATATAAAAACATAAAGGCCATGACCCCTACCAATGATGGAAGAACAATAGGCAAAATCGCTGCTGATGAAAAGAAGCTTCTGCCGGGAAAATCGTAACGGTTAAAAATGAATGCGAGCGGAATGCCAATCAAGGCACTAACCAATACACTCAATAAGGATATATAAACAGAATTCCATAGAGCCTCTAAGTTCGTTTTCGATTCCTGTACGAAGAAGTCCTGATAATTTCCAAGGGATATCGTTTCGTCTTTTTGCAGACTTTCTATAAAGGTCCTCAACGATGGGTAGAGTACATAAGCTACGAGCACCAATACAACTGGTATAAGAAGCCAAACCGTCAATCTCGTATCACGATTTTTAATCATGGAGCATCACCGCTTATGACAGGGATAAGACGCAGCTGTTTCTCAGGAAGCTGGACATACACTTCCTTCCCTTGATAAAAGTATCCAAATTCATGTGTATTAAATACATCCACCCTTAGTGATACGTTTTGAACATCCACCATGACATTCACAACAGATCCAAAGAATTGGACGGAATTTATTTTACCTTTAAAGATATTCATTCCTTCTTCTGTCACATCCAGAATTCTGATTGCTTCAGGACGAATGGAAACAGCCAGGTCATCATCAGTCTGCAAGATTGAAATTCCTTCCCCAGCTTGATTTTCTACATTCAATTTAATCGGTTTTTCACTATTTTTAAGGGAAACCACTATATTATCTTGTTGAACTTTTTCGACTTGAACGGGCAAAAGATTAATCTCGCCTATAAAACTCGCCACAAAATCATTGGCCGGCCGATTATAAATTTCTGCCGGCGTCCCGACCTGGTGACAGACTCCATAATTGAACACAGCGATTCGATCACTCATGGATAATGCCTCAGCCTGATCATGTGTGACATAAATGGTGGTAATTTTATAATCACGCTGCAGTCTTAAGATTTCCACTCTCATTTCATCACGAAGCTTGGCATCCAGATTACTTAATGGTTCATCCAGCAGTAATATTTCCGGTTCAATGACCAGTGCTCTCGCAAGGGCCACCCGCTGCTGCTGTCCTCCGCTTAACTGGCTCACTTGACGATTCGAGTAGCTCTCCAGCCTGACCTTTTGGAGGGCATCCAGCACTCTCTTCTTCAAGTCAGCGGAAGAAACTTTTCTCACACGCAAGCCAAACGCTACATTTTCAAAAACAGTCATGTGGGGAAAGAGGGCATAGTTTTGAAAAACCATGCCTGTATTTCTTTTCTCCGGAGGTACACGCGTCATATCTTTGCCGCCAAATCGGACGACACCTTTTGTTGGATAATAAAAACCGGCAATCATCCGAAGCGTCGTCGTTTTACCGCAGCCACTTGGACCAAGAAAGGTAAAAAACTCACCTTCTTGGATTTCCAGATTTAAATGGTCAACAGCTATCGTTTTCCCGAAGGCTTTTTGGACATTCTCAATTTTTATTGACGCCATCCCAACGACACTTCCTTATTCTTTAATTTCTTTATCTCCGCTTTTAATATTTTCGTCCCAATATTTCATCCACTCGTCACCTTTTTCCTGGAATGCATTCCAATCAATATCCATCGTTTTAATTTCTGTTTCCGTGATCCATTTAGGTAAATCCTTCACATCACTTCTGGTCGGAACCCTGTAAAACTCTTCTGCCAAATTTTTTGCTGCTTCTGGTGAATTCACAAACTCATAAAAGGCTTCTGCCGCTTTTGGATGCTTGGCACCTTCAACGATGGCGATACCTTCTGTCAATACTGGCGTTCCGCTTTCTGGAATGACGAACTCAAACGGATAATTTTTATTTTCTTTCAGCATGACAACATCCGGCATTGCCCAAACAGAAAGTGAGCCCTCTCCTTTTGCTACCTTGTTATACATCATTTCAGGGTTCGCTGAATATTCCTTTGTGTTTTGGTCGAGCTTCTTTAACCAGTCATACCCTTCTTTTGGATCATTTGTATCCTTATACGTACGATAGATCATCGCAGAAAAAATTGTCCTCATCGTTCCGGAGGCTAACGGATAGCGGATGATGATTTCGTCTTTCCACTTCGGATCAAGCAGTTCATCCCAATCTTTTGGAACCTCGTCTTTTGAGAGTTCTTTGCTGTTATACATGATGACTTCCGGTGTCTGGCTCGTTCCCGTCCAATACCATTCCGGATCGTGGAATCCTTCATCGAGACTATCGGAATAGCTAGGCTTATAAGCAGCCAGCAGCCCATCATCCTTTGCTTGATTGAAATTCGTGGAAGGTGCACCCCACCAAACGTCTGCCTGCGGATTACTTTTCTCTGATCGAACACGGTCAAGGATTTCCTGGGACCCCATATCAAGCCACTCAACATCAATACCATACTTATCTTCGAACTGCTTTTCGAACTTTGATAAAATATCTTTGCCATGCGGTGAATAAACAACGATTTTATCTTCCAGCTCACCCTTTTCTCCCTTGGCACCGCCAGCATCCGAATTCGTTTTCGTATCTGTACCGTTACATCCCGAAATCAATAGTGCTGCCGATAAGGTCAGTGCTGAAACAAGCGACTTTTTCCTATTTTTCATTAATAATCCCCCTCATCACGAAAATTCAAAATGCTATCATGTTCCCTTAAGAATAGGGAAACCGCTCCTAGTACTCCTGCGTTTTCTCCCAATTGTGAAGTTTTCAATTCTACTAAACTTGGAAGATATCGATCAACGATCTCCCGGATTCTAGGTAAAATGTATTCAGATGAATTTAATACACCACCTCCTAAAATAATCACTTCTGGATTTAGCAAACTAGCCGCATTGACAATTCCGCAGGCTAAATGTTCGATGGCTTCATTTATGACGGCCATAGCTGTCGCGTCTCCTTTTTTTGCTGACAAAAAAGCATCCTCCCCAGATAGTTCGGAAGATTTGGCCCGTTCGAATAAAAAATGATGAGGATCCTTGAGAACCTCCCTTGTAAAATGACCGCCAATCGACTTTCCTCCTGCGACACTTTCCAAATAGCCGTATCTATGGAAAATCGGCTTGAATTCACTCTTCATATCCTCTTTGTCCGTTACCATATATCCCATTTCCCCAGCTGCACTGGAAGCCCCTCTGTATAACTGGTTATTCAAGATAATGCCGCTTCCTATTCCCGTGCCAACCGCAATGAACAGCAAATTCCGCTTATTTTGTGCATTACCCAGCCACTGTTCACCTAGTGCAGCCGCGTTTACATCATTGTCCAGAAAAATGGGGAACTCAAAATACCGCTTCGCTTCGGCTATAAACGGATATTGTACCCAACCTAAACTCGGTGCCTCTATTACTAATCCACTTGCCGTTTGCGTTATACCAGGGATCCCGACTCCCATCCCTAATATCCTGCCTTTCGCAATCTGATTCTTTGCAATTAACCGTTCCGTTTCAATCGCCATTTGTTTAAGAAGCCCTGATTGTAAATAGGTGTTTGTTGAAAAACTAGTATCGGCAAGGATGTTGCCACTTAAATCACTTAAAACGATTTTCACCTTCGTCCCGCCTATATCAACCCCAATGATATAGGCAGCCTTTTCATTAAAAAAGAGCTGGATAGGCCTCCTCCCACCTTGAGAAGAGGATTCTCCTATTCCTTTCTCAAATACCCATTTCTCCTGTATAAGTTCATCCACAGCCAGAGAGACAGTTGGTTTACTTAGCTGAAGTTTAACGGCGATTTCAGCTCTTGAAATGGGTGAACATTCTTGGATGCATTGAATGATCCTTTTTTTATTTACATATTTTTGATGACTGGGTGTTCTTTTAAAACTCATCACATCACGGCCTTACATCATTTAGTTAGTAAATCTTCCTAATTAAGTAAAAATATAACTTAAAAAAATTCTTCACACAAGTTATTTATCTGAACATTTATAATGTTAGATCTTTAATAGTTACTTCGCATCATTTACATTTATAACCAATAATGCTATTTATTAGATAAGATTTTCCGCCTGGTTAGTTAGAAAATATTACTAACCTACATTTTTTTCTTCACAAAAGCTTAGGTGTTTCATTAAAGTTGAAGGAGGTTAAAAGTATAATGAAAAAAGCTTTGTTATCGTTGCTTTCCCTTTTGTTAGTTCTTGCATTATCGCCGCCTGGAGGTAGCGCTGCAAATCCTGATGAAACCAACGTTGAATTATGGAATGCGGTCAAGCCGCTCGAGACGACTGTGACATTCTTGAACAGCGGTGCCCATCCAGATGATGAACGCAGTGACTTTCTCGCTTATCTATCCAGAGGGTTAGGGGTGAAGACATCCAGCCTTATTGCAAACCGTGGTGAAGGAGGACAAAATGAAATTGGGGATGAACTGGACAATGCTCTTGGAATCATCCGTTCGAGGGAAATGATAGAAGCTGCAAAAATCACCGGGGTTAAGGCCTATCATCTAAGTGAAACTACCTCAGATCCCATTTATGATTTCGGCTTCTCTAAAACACCAGAGGAAACATTAGAAAAATGGGGCGAAGAACTCACCTATGAACGGCTTATCCGCTTTATTCGGACGTATCAGCCGGATATATTGATGCCATCCTTTCAAAATGATGATACCCAGCATGGACATCATCGAACAATGACAATCTTAAGTGAACGCGCCTTTAAGGATGCCGCCGACCCAACTGTGTTTCCACAACAATTGAAACAAGGTCTATCCGTATGGCAAGTGAAAAAGTTATATTTGCCTGTTTCCTCGGCAGATCAAGCAACCACTTCGATTGAAATCGGTAAATATGACCCAATATACAATATGACTTACCCACAGCTTGGAGAACAATCCCGCTATCTGCATAAAAGCCAAGGCATGGGTTCTGATATCCCAGCAGCACCTCGCCAGATCCATCTAGATTTGAAGCAAAGCTCGGTTGATACAAAAAACCAGACAGACCTCTTTGCGGGTGTACCTTACAATTTTACTGAATGGGCTGAAAAACTCCCTCGCTCAGCTTCAAAATTAAAAGGTGAAGTTAAATACCTACAACGGAATTTGGACGCTGTTATTGCGGCTTATCCAAATGATAAACGTGTTTTTTCAACATCCCAAACAGCTCTCTCCAATGTTCGTTCAATTACTGCGCAAGTCAAAAAGGCAAAGCTAAGCCCTGCCATTAAGAACGACTTGCTTCATAAGCTCTCATTAAAAGAAGAGCAATTGCAAAACGTCAGTTATGTCTCCTCAGGACTCGAAGTTCAAGCTAAAGCAGCTTCAAAGATCCTTACGAAAGGTCAAAATACGTACGTAACCGTAACCGTAAAGAATAACGGGAAACAAACATTGAAAAAAGTCGCTGCCGCATTGAACGTGCCTAAAGGATGGAAGACCAAAACAAAATATAAAGATATCAATCTAGCACCAAATAAATCAACGACAATGACCTACCTGGTTGAAGTCCCTGAAGATGCAGCCTATTACCATGCCTATGATGAGTCAACCATTACAGCCAGCATTTCTTATAAATACGGCAGCACAAAAACCGCCATCAAGAAAGAATTGGACGGAACGATCGCTGTCCTTCCCGACGTTGGCCTTTCCCTATCTCCTGAAGATATCGTCGTAAATACAGCAGATGTAAAAGAGGAAATCCCAGTGACCGTAACCTTGAAAAACTATACAGAAGGAAAAGCATCAGCAAAGGTCGCTTTAAAAGTCCCTGAAAATTGGGGAGTCCAACCCCAAAATGCCACTGTATCATTTAATGAAAAGTCAGAAGAAAAACAAGTGAAGTTCACCCTCAGACCACCGAAGGCAATCCAAAATGGTGAATATCAGGTTAAGGCAGTTGCTACTGTCAATGGAAAAACCTTTGATTCGACCATTCAGGAAATTTCCTATGACCATATCGGAACATTCTATTACCAATACCCAGCAGCTATCAACACCGTTGCATTTGAGCTTTTGATGCCAGCTTCATTAAAAGTGGGTTACATTGAGAGTGGATTCGATAAAGTAGCAGATTACTTAAGCAATGCAGGCCTTAATATAACAAAATTAACCGAGGCTGATTTAACAAAAGGTGATTTGAGCCAATACGACACGATCGTTACCGGCATACGTGCCTATCTATCGAGGGAAGATCTAAAGGCAAACAACGCGCGCTTACTGGAATATGTTGAAAACGGCGGTCATCTCGTCGTTCAATATCACAAACCAGGTGATGGATGGGATGCCCTGACGACCGCTCCATACCCGCTTACCCTCGGAAATCCATCCATTCGCTGGAGGGTTACCGATGAAAAAGCCACAGTAAACGTATTGAAACCAGAATCAGCGCTTTTCAACTATCCAAATAAAATAACAAGTGACGACTGGAACAATTGGGTTCAAGAAAGAGGATTGTACTTCCCAATGAAATGGGACGATCGATTTGAAACATTCATTTCCATGGCTGATCCAAATGAAGAACCATTTGATGGCGGAATCCTTATGACTAAATATGGTAATGGCACCTACCTCTATACCAACCTTGTACTATACAGGCAAATTCAAGGCCAGGTTCCAGGCGGATATCGGATCATGACGAACTTGATTAGTTACGGTGCCAAGTAAATAGAGAAGAAACCTATGCATGTGTCGAATGCATAGGTTTCTTTTTTGATGTTTGCCCGATTGAAGCAGATATAAATAAAAACATCGCCTGACTGATAAGTTTCTACTATAAAACAAAAAAAGGTTATGCACAAAGATAAGGGAAAGGCTATGCGTTTGGGCTTCCCCTCAATTCCCGCATTCCTTTGTCCACACTTTATGCACAACTTCATTCATTACCAACATCAATGCCAGCAATAATACTCTATTACTTGTATTTCCACGCTCGCTATTCCTGCCTAAAGCACTTTACTCAAGAAGGATTTAGTTCTCTCATGCTGAGGGTTACCGAATAATGCATTCGGCTCATTTTCCTCGACAATATACCCTCCATCCATGAATATGACGCGGTCCCCGACTTCCCGGGCAAAGCCCATTTCATGCGTAACTACAACCATTGTCATGCCTTCTTTAGCAAGTTGTTTCATGACTTCCAAAACATCTCCGACCATTTCAGGGTCAAGCGCAGAAGTTGGCTCGTCAAATAGCATGATCTTTGGATTCATCGCTAATGCCCTTGCGATGGCAACCCGTTGTTTTTGTCCACCGGAAAGTTCTCCTGGATAGCTATTTGCTTTTTCCTTAAGGCCAACCTTATCCAATAAGTCAAGCGCTAATCTTTCCGCTTCCGCTTTAGCCGTGGCGCGAATTTTAATAGGACCCAGCGTGATGTTTTCCATAACGGTTTTATGAGGAAACAGATTGAAATGTTGAAAAACCATTCCAACCTCTTGCCTGACTTTATTTATATTGATTTTCCTTTTAGGATCGGTGATATTATGTCCGTTAATTACCACCTCACCGCCCGTAACTTCCTCAAGAAGATTCAGGCAACGCAGAAATGTACTCTTTCCAGATCCAGAAGGGCCTATTACACAAATTACTTCCTTTTCTTGCACTTCTGCATTTATATCTTTTAAAACCTCGACAGTCCCAAATGATTTTCTCAGGTTTTTTACAGTAATGATACTCATCGAACTTGTACCCTCCTTTCTATGAAATTAGCAATAAGGGTTAACAAATAGATGATGATAAAGTAAATCACGCCGACAACCAACCAAATCTTAAATGCTTCAAAGGTTGCCGAAGCTTGAATTTGGCCTTGCTGGGTTAAATCCGCTATACCGATGACGGATAATAGAGATGTGTCTTTCAAGCTAATGATCGATTGGTTCGTAATGGTAGGGAGCATCCTTCTAAAGGCTTGGGGCAGCACGACATATCTCATTGTTTGAGTACCGGTGAACCCGATTGATCTTGCCGCTTCCGTTTGTCCTTTATCGATGGATTGTATCCCCGCTCTTATTATTTCAGCAAAATATGCCCCTGCATTGATAGCAACGGTTATTATTCCAGCTGTTGTACTGTTCAAAGAAATCAAATTTAGTGAATTCACACCGAAATATATAAAAAACAACTGCACAATGAACGGTGTCCCTCGTATCGCATCCACATAAACCTTTGCAATCCAGTTCAAGATCTTGATCGGGGCAAGTCGCAGTAAGGCAATCACTAAACCAATCAAAAAACCTAGGATAATGGCAATCACAAAGATATAAAGTGTCACCTGAAGTCCTTTTAATAAAATGGGCAATGCCGCAACAATTATATCCATTCCTTTCACCCCTTTGAAAAAGAAAGCGCGCTTTATGCGCGCCTATTTTGCATGAATCTATTCACCAAGATACGTTTTTATTATTTCATCATACGTGCCGTCTTTTTTAAGATTAGCAAGACCATCATTTATTTTCTTCAATAAATCCTTGTTTTGCCCTTTCAATACGGCTATTCCATACTGATCCCCATTCAAACGCTCACCTACGATTTTCAACCCAAGATCTTTTTGGGCGATTGCATAGGAGATAACCGGATAATCTTCAATAAGAGCATCGGCGTTGCCGTTTGCCACTTCCTGGAACATCGCTGGACTATCATTGAATTGAACAACTTTAATTCCTAGTTTCGTAGCATTATCCTGTGCATATTTAGCACCTGTTGTCCCTTTTTTCACTGCTATGGTTTTTCCTTTAAGGTCTTTAACAGTTTTAGTACTTGTATTATCTTTTTTAACAACTATTGTTAATCCTGCGTCAAAATACGGTGTTGAGAAATCTACTACCTTTTTTCTTTCCTCTGTAATGCTCATTCCCGCAATGGCCACATCAAGCTGATTGGCTTGCATCGCTGGAATAATTCCGCCGAAATCCATTGGAGACAATTTGATTTTAAAATCCTGGTCTTTCGCTATTGCATTGATCAATTCAATATCAATACCTTTATAGTCGTTCCCCTCTTTAAATTCAAAGGGAGGATAAGTCGTATCCACACCAACTTTATATACCTTTTCAGGTTTCTTTTCTTCACCTGCATTTTTTTCATCATTGGTGCCACAAGCCGAGATAAAGATAGTTAGAATCAAAAACATACTAAGTAAACCAAGTTTCTTCATTTCAAATCACTCCAATTCATAGATTATACGTGATAACAAATAATTCTCCCTATAATATAGCATAAGAACAAAGTATTATAATATGAATTTTTTGAATAAATATTATTTTCTTCAAATAATGTTTATGGATGTTTTTCCTATTATTGTTCAAGTGATGGAAAATATCAAAAGGGTATGGAATCCTTCACTAAAAAAATAGCCGATCATGCCTTTAAAGTTGTTTTTTACCAGGTCAGTTTTGAAATCCCTAAGAGGAGACAACCCTTTAAGAGCATTGGAAGCTTACACAATTGAATATCGATGCAACAAATAAAAGGGACCATTCCCTTTTATGCCCTCCAATATGTTCTTCAAAAGAAATATAAACAAGAGCCTCGATTATCAAACTGAAATCGAGGCCTTCTAATCAATAAATATAGATTCTAGACTAAGTCTAGTTAGTCCTCGTCGGAAGAGAACGAAAACGTGGATGCTCAGCAAGAATAGAGCCTTTCATCTGTTTAATGACAGGATGTTCTGACGAAAAAAACTGATCTTTAGAATCGTAAAGCTCGATTAATTCTCCTTTTTCCAGTACACCCAAAGTATCAGAGATTGAATAGGCCGCTTTAATATCATGTGTAATAAAAAGATAAGATAAGCCGAAGTCTTTTTTCAACTCACTCAATAATTCCAAAATTATTGTTTGATTAACCATATCTAGACTGCTTACGGATTCGTCTAAGACGATTAGCAGTGGCTTAAGAGAGATTGCTCTAGCAATATTAATTCTTTGCAATTGTCCACCGCTAAATTGGTGTGGGTATTTTTTCAAATCCTTTTCTCTTAGGCCCACTCTTTCCAATAACTCAATAACAGTTCTTTTTTGTTCGGCTACGGTTAGTTTTTCATAGTTTTCTAATGGCTCGCCTATAATACTCTCGGCTGTCATTCGTGGATTGACAGATGAATACGAATCCTGAAAGACGACTTGTAGATCTCGGCGTATCTTTTGTCGAGTAAGCTTATCAGCAGTATAGATATCATGCCCTTGAAACAGAACCTGTCCTTGCTGTGGACGTTCTAAGCCAAGAATCACTTTTCCTAATGTACTTTTTCCAGCTCCACTCGTGCCAAGTAGTCCTAAACATGTTCCTTCGTCTATAGAGAGGGAAATGTCAGTGAGTACTTTTTTTGAATGCTCTTTCCATTTAAAAAATGTATGAGAATTATAGCTATGAGTTACTTCTTTTACTTGTAATAAACTCATTTGTTCACCCCTCAAAAGAATGCAATCTATATATCACAACATATGGGTGATAGGTTCTTCATGGTTTAAGATAAAGCGGGCATTTAGCAGTTTCTTTGTATACTCATGCTGCGGATTATCAAATAATTCAAATACATTTGCAGTTTCTACAATTCTGCCATGTTGCATAACGACTACATCATCTGCCATTTCAGAAATTACTCCTAGATCATGAGAAATGAGTAAAATAGATGTTCCATATTCAGAACGAATTTTATCCAAGTGGCGAAGTACTTGTAATTGGTTATGAACGTCGAGTGCAGTTGTCGGCTCATCAGCAATAATAACAGTAGGATTTAAACATGCGGCCATCGCAATCATCACGCGTTGAAGCATACCTCCACTCAATTGAAAAGGGTAGCTTTTTAATAGTTTCGCGGGATTTGGCAAGTTTACATTTTGCATCGCATCGATGGCAAGCTCTTTTGCTTGTTTTTTATTCAATGAGGTATGAGACCTAATCGTTTCGATAAATTGATTGCCAATTGTAAAAACAGGCGTAAATGCATTCATCGGATTTTGCATAATAAAGGCAATATCCTTACCACGAATTTCACGTATTTCTTTATCGTCTAAACCATTCAATTCTCGTCCTTGGAGGGTAATGCTACCTTCAATGGTCGTTGTTCTCCGATCAAGAAGCTGTAGAATGGACATACTCGTAACGGTTTTACCACTCCCACTTTCCCCAACAAGCCCCAGTACCTTCCCTTTTTCCAGTTCAAAATTAATATCCTGAACGAGGGTGGAAGCACCATCTTTTGTTTGTACTTGTACATGTAGATCGCTCACTTTTAATACATTCGACCGTTCTGTTCCCAATCTTCTCATTCCTTTTTATTAACGACGTTTGACTCCAAAACGTTCTGATAGCGCTTCGCCTAATAAATTGAAGGTGACGACAACGAGCATAATCATCAAACCTGGATATAGCATTAATTCTGGATTCGTCCGAATATACGATTTCCCTTCATGAATCATTGCTCCCCATTCTGGTGTAGGGGGTTGCACACCTAAACCTAGAAACGACATGGCTGATATATCCATGATGGCCCAACCCATTTCTAATGTACCCATAACAGCGAGCGGAGGAAGAACATTTGGAACAATATGTTTCTTTATTATCTTCCATTGAGAAGAACCGCTTATTTTAGCTGCCGCTATATAGTTTTGTTCTTTCAGACTAAGTACCATTCCTCGGAAAATTCTCGCATAATACACCCATTGCACAAGCATCAATGCTAAGATGACCTGTTTAAGGCCAGGTCCCAATATACCAACAAGTCCAAGAATGAGCAAAAGATTCGGAAATGCCATAACACCATCACAAAGTCTCATTAGCACCTGGTCCACCCATCCACCTTTATAACCAGCAATGGTTCCAACAATCAAACCGATGCCTAAAGAAGAAATAAAGATTAATGTGGCAAACCCTAACGAAATGCGAGCTCCATATAAGATGCGTGATAACGTACATCGTCCTAAATGATCAGTTCCTAATGGATACTCAAAGGAAGAGGGCTGTAGTTTATTAGCTAAATTTACAGCAATAGGATCATTAGGTGCAATCCAAGGAGCCAAGATGGTGATGATAAATAGGAAGCTCAATATTATCGAACAAAGGACAATCACTTTCTGACTTTTCATCATAATACGAAGACTTGTTATCATTGACGTTGCCCTCCTTTTCTGGAGATGCGTGGGTCGATACACATTTGAATAAGGTCAACAATCAAGTTGCTTAAAATGAATAGTCCCGCTGCTAAAAGCACATAGCATTGAATGACAGGAACATCCCGATTAAAAATAGCTTCAATAAAATAACGACCAAATCCTGGCCAGGAAAAGACCGCTTCGACGATAATGGTTCCAGTCAGCAGCTTTCCTAAATTCATCCCTAGACCAGTAATCATAGGAGATATGGCTATTCTCAATACATGTTTTCCCATAATGACTTTTTCATGAATCCCTCTTGTGCGAGCAAAAAGGATATAAGGTTCCTGTAAATTTTCAAGAACGCTAGCACGTAACAATCGAGTATACAAGGCTATTAATGGCAAAGCTAAAGTAACGGAAGGGAGAACCAGATGTTGCCAAGTCCCGATTCCTTCAACGGGGAACAGGTCGAGTTTAACAGAAAAGAAAAAAATCAATAAATAACCAAGCCAAAAAGAGGGGATGGATGCCCCGAAAAAAGAGAGAAGGCGACTAAAATGGTCGATACCACTGTTTTTCTTTATGCCTGCCAAATATCCAAGAGGGACACTGACCAGGATAGCTAATATGATGCTACCTAAAGCTAACTGAATGGTCGCTGGCATTCGATATGTAACCTCGTCCCAAACAGGTTTATTCGAAAGATAAGATATGCCAAAATCAAATTGGCATATCTTAATAATAGAGTTTACATATTGAACATGGAGAGGTTGATCTAAGCCAAACTCATGTCTTTTCTGAGCCAATATCTCATCTGTAGATTGGATATGTGCTGCAGATAAATATGCCTCAGCTGGGTCCACGGGTGAAAGGTGAATCATTCCAAACGTTAGAAGAGTGGCCAAAAGAAAGATGGGAATAATGGCCATAATTCGTTTCAAGATATAAGTGCCCATGAAAACCCTCCTGTAACTTACTTCTCGATGCTAATTCCTGTGAATGGATGTTCATCCCGGTTAGCAGGGAATGTAAAATTAGATACATCTTTTTGGTAAACAGCTATTTTCTTAATATAAGAAATAGGCACAATCGCTCCTTGGTCTTGTAGTGATTCCAAAATAGTTGAGTAAAGTTCTTGACGTTCTTTTTCATCTGTTGTTCCAGGAACATCTGCAATTTGTTTTAACAACTTATCTCTGTTCGGATAAGATGAAATGGCTTCGTTAAAACCAAATCCTTCTGAACCAACGATGTTTACGAAAGTATGTGGATCATATGGTGCGCCATAGTTACTAAAGAAATTCAATTCAAAATCATTAGCTTTAAATCTTTCAATTTGTACCGTAAGCTCAACTCCTACGATATTCAATTTAACACCTAGTGCCGCCCACTCAGATTGTAATGTTTCGGCCATTACTTTTTGAATCGATTCTGCAGAGTCGTACATTAACTCGATTTCAAGTGGTTTTCCGTCTTTCTCACGAACGTTTTTTCCTTTTGGAAGCTTCCATCCTGCTTCATCTAATAAAGCTTTTGCTTTTTCGACATTATAATCAATCGCTGTTACATCAATGTCTGAAGTATAAGGGAAGTTTGTCGGTAAAATAAAATCTGCCTTCTCTTCCAACCCAGAAGTAACTCCGTCAACCATTGCTTTTTTATTAAATCCATATTGTAACGCTTGACGAACACGTAAATCTGAAAGTTGTTCTTTCTTCGTATTCATAACTAGTTGTCTTGTCGCAACCGGATCAGAAATACTAGTCTCATAGGTACCTGTTGTTTCTAATTGTTTGAAAGCATCTAGACTGATAACACCTTCACCATAAATAAGGTCTAGGTCACCTTTTTCAAAAGCAAGAACTCGGGTCTCAGCATCAGGAATGATCTTGATTTTGATTTTCTTTACTTTAGGGAGTTCACCCCAATAATTTTCATTGCGTTTGAAAATAGCATATTCATCTGGTTTATATTCTTCCAAAACCCATGGGCCTGTACCGACTGGTTTTGTAACACCTTTAGAAGTGTCACCATCTTTAGGGAATCCAGCTTCACCCAAGAAACGGACTGGACGAACGACGGCTAACTCTTGAATAGTAGGATAATATGGCTCCTTTAATGTTAGTTTAAACGTGTTTTGGTCAATTACTTCCGTTTGATCCACTTTCGGAATAAAGCCCAACCAACTATGTAAATCAACATTTTTCAATATAGTATCAAAGTTCTTTTTCACAATTTCAGCATTAAAGCTTGTACCGTCAGAAAATTTCACATCTTGACGGAGGTTGAACGTATATTCCTTCCCATCCTTGGAAATTTCCCAAGATTCAGCTAAATGCGGTTTCAGCTCGCCTCCATCTTGGTAGCTAACCAAAGGTTCATATATCATTGATGTAGCGAATAATTGAGAAGGATTATAGACATGCGGATTCATTTCACCTATATCCCTAGGCCAAGCAAAAGTAAGCATGTCTTTACTGTCTTTATTTGAAGTTGAATTTTCTTTTGATTCATTTGTACATCCAAGTAAAAGCGTTGATAAAATTAAAACGATTGCGGATATAAATAACACTTGTTTGCTGTATCTTCTTTTTGACATAACATTGGTGCCTCCAGTACCATATTGAGAATCATTTTCAATTCTAATGAGTAACTATATTATTGTCAATATAATGTCGAAATTCTCGAAAGATATAAATATGTTATGTTAGAAACATATAAACTCAATATCCTTTTCTGTGATGATGCTACTCCAAATAATATATACTACGTCCCATCATGCCTTCAAATGCCCCGCGCACCCGTACGTCCGACCATGCCTACTGATATAAAAGATTCTAGTAAAAAAGGTCAACCAGTAATTTTTACTGGTCGACCTTATAGTAAGGCAACTGTTCGATTTGTGATCGATTAAGTTCTCATTATTAATTCGTTGATTTGTACTAAAGCAGCAATATTGCGATAGGTGCAGTAATAATTAACGTGATGAGTGTCCGTTCAAACCAGATTACAACCAACTTCGTAATGCTGATTGGGATTTCGGTTGATAGGATACAAGGTATCGTCGCTGAAAAGAACAATATGGATGATACAGATACCACGGCAATAATGAACTTAGTTACCAGAGGTGCTTTAACTACCAGAAGCGCCGGCAGGAACATTTCTGCAATTCCTATAGCTGAAGCTTTTGCAGCCAAAAATGGTTCAGGTATTTGTAATGCCCAGGTAAATGGGTAAAAAAGATAGGCAAGTAAATTAAATAGTGGAGTATACTCCGCTAATACAAGGCTGATGAGACCAACGGATAAAATGGACGGTAGAATGCTCATTGTCATAAGAAAACCGTCCTTTAAGTTTTCCCATAAATTCCTGCCAAGACTTACGGAATTGTTTGCTCCTACCATCGCACTGTTCCAGGCATTTCGGAAAAGTCCTTCTTTGATAACTTCTTCTGGATCCGCATTATCCGAATAATACTCGTCGCTCATTTTATTTAATGGCCAAATACGTACGGTAATAGCAGTGACAAGATACGTTATCCCTAAAGAAACCCAAAAGAAAAGGGACCATATGTCCATAAGCCCGAGAGTTTTTGCTACAACGATCATGAACGTTGCTGAAACGGTTGAAAAACCGGTTGCAATAATAGCAGCTTCTTTAAGGGTGTATTTTCCTTCTTTATATAGTCGATTCGTAATAAGCATACCAATAGAGTAGCTACCTGCTAAATCAGCAACCATATCAACCGCTGAACGCCCTGGCGTTTTAAATATCGGCCTCATGATTGGCTGCATCAGTACACCCAAAAATTCGAGAAGCCCGTATCCAATGAGAAGCGCCAAAAATATAGCACCAAAAGGAACGACAAGTCCAACAGGTATGACAAGTTTTTCGAAAAGGAAAGGACCCATACTTGGAGCCATTAACCATTCAGGTCCAATCTTGAAATATATTAAGATCGCAACAACAGCGCCTATTACTTTTAAGAAAGAAAAAACTATTGATACCTTATCTTTATTCCAGCTTTTTGAAATAAACGGATAAACAGCTCCCAATAGAATGACAATAAGCGCATAAATAGGAACGGCAGACGGTAAGTTTACTTTGATCCATGTTACTATATGATCAATTGGTATGCTTGAAACATCATTTATGGTAATAGGAATAAAAAACATAAAACTTCCTATTAAACTATATATAATAAACTTCAGTATATTCGTAGTTGATTGAATTTGCGGCTTCTCTTGTTTCGTATTTGTCGCCACATTTGGTGATCCCATAATTATTCCCCCTATTATATATTTGGTTGCTGGATCCTGTTGCACAAATGATCATTGTCAGCAAATTCTCATGGTGCATCGGTATGCGTTTTAAAAATGACCACGAGTTTCCCAGATTGGACAAGTAAAGCTTCACCCTCTTCCAGCTCTTTTAATGATTGAACAATTGAATCAAAACACTCCCAGTTATGTGCCGCTTTTACAATCCCGCCGTATACCGCCACCTTGGTGCTCAGCTACATCATGGTCTAAATTTTTCATTAACATGCGCACTGCCTCTTGTTTCCAGCCTTTTGTATGCAATCCTGTTCCTTCATAAAGTCGTTATTTCATTTTTGTATCCGCTTTCATTTTGATAGACCTCCTCGTTATTTAACATTCATTGTATACTGAAAATTCTAATAATATTTTTATTGTTTGATGATTATTTTATATTTTATTTTCAAAAATTAATCTACTATTGTTCATTTTATAATCTATATTAAAATTAGAGCGAAATTTAATAGCAGATTGGGTAGTTTTGGTGCAAAAAACTTAAACTGATTTTGTAGTCTATTAAACTTGGGCAGATGAAACTTAATGGAATTCTCAACAATCCTGCCCCTTTTTTTGCATAAAAAAAAGAGCTGAACGTCACAGATCCTTAAAGAACTAAACTCTCTTTTATATGCTTCTTGCTCCCTACTTGGGTAAAAAATGTTTTTACACTTACGTTTAAGGGGAAATATAAATTTAATCGATGATGACTTGAAAACTAGGATGGGTATAATGAGAATTACGGTAAAAAAAATAATATATTACCTGATTAAATTAAGAGGTCGAATCTTTATACCATCTTCCATTTTATACATATTAGTTGCTACGTATGTTGCTTTTTCTATAGAGCCACAGACGTTCGAATCATATTTAACCTCAGTTTACTGGATTCTTACAACGCTTGCTACGGTTGGTTTTGGAGACTATGCACCGGTCACCGATCTTGGAAAAGTATTTACCATTGGTCTTTACATAACGGGTATTGGGCTTGTTAGTCTTTTTATTGGAAAAATCATTAAATCTGTATATCTTATCGAAAAACGTAAAGTTGGTGGAAAAATGAAATATACAGGTAAAAATCATATCATTCTGATTGGCTGAGTGATAAATCAAAATCAGCACTCCAAGAAATTTTTAAATCTGATGAAACCATTGATATTGTAATCATTGATAACTTGGAAAAAGCTCCTATGATGGAGGAGCGTCTGTTTTATGTTCGCGGGGATGCTACCGATGAAGAAACATTACTCCGTGCAAACCTGCCTAGAGCAAAAGGAGTTATCATTTTTGCTGACCAAATTACACAAGATAATTATGCTACAAAAGATCCGTTACTTGTCGATGGAATGACATTATTGGTTGCCACTGCCATAACGTCCATTCATGTCACCGCCGAGGTGATCAATCAAAAGCATATTCGTTTATTCGAGCGTGTTAAGGCGGATGAGTTTATTCCTACACAAGAAATGATCTCCCACGCAGCAGTACGATCATTATTTACTCATGGAGTAACCCACATGTATTCTGAACTTATTAGCACAAAGTATGAAGAAACTATGTATGAGATTCCTAAACAAGATGAATGGCGAACCTATCGTGATGCGTTTATAGATCTTCTTAACAAAGGAGCCACACTGGTAGCAGATCGTGGTGATCTTAACATAAACCAAAAATTAGATGAACGAATTCCTGATGATGCACAGCTTTTCGATATTTGCGATGAAGAGACCATTACCCAAATAAATTCAAATACACACATTTAGAAGCCGAAATCTTTAGGGATGCTATAATGGCATCCCTTATTGATTTTTCTTATTAATCTATACTGCCCTCTTTGGTCTAACCTTCCCTTTCGAAGTAAGCATCATTAATTGAATAAGGCTTTAGGACAAAAAAAAGAACCTTCAATCTAAGATAGATTGAAGGTTCTGTTGTTTTTAATTTCAATGTTGCTTCCATATCCAAAAATTAACTATAAACTAGCTCTTTTTTTTTGCTCAGACCAAGCGTCTCTGCTGTTGAAGTTTGAATTTCGTGCAGAAGCTCTGTATTTTCCATTAGTGACTCTCCATAAGAAGGAATCATTTCTTTAATTTTCGGTTCCCACTCTTTCATACGTTGCGGGAAGCATTTATTAATTACCTCAAGCATAACTTGTACAGCAGTGGAAGCACCTGGAGAAGCACCTAGCAATGCTGCAATCGAGCCATCAGATGCACTGACAACTTCCGTACCAAATTGAAGTGTACCTTTGCCGCCTTCAGCAGTATCTTTGATAACTTGTACACGTTGGCCAGCTACTACTAAATCCCAATCCTCGCTCTTAGCGTTCGGGATGAACTCTCGTAACTCTTCCATGCGCTGTTCTTTCGATAACATAACTTGCTGGATCAGGTATTTTGTCAATGACATCTCTTTTGCGCCTGCCGCCAACATAGTTAAAACATTATTCGGTTTTACGGAGGTTATTAAATCGAACATTGAACCTGTTTTTAGGAACTTCGGTGAGAAGCCCGCAAATGGTCCAAATAGCAACGATTTTTTATTGTCGATAAAACGTGTATCAAGATGCGGAACAGACATTGGTGGAGCACCAACTTTAGCTTTTCCGTATACTTTTCCATGATGCTGCGCAACAACTTCCGGATTATTACATACCATGAAGTATCCGCTTACTGGGAATCCTCCGATATGTTTCCCTTCAGGAATACCGGATTTTTGCAGCAAATGCAAGCTTCCGCCCCCGCCTCCGATAAAGACGAATTTAGCATTATGGCGTTCTACGCTACCAGTATCGACATTACGCACTTTTAATTCCCATGAGCCATCGCTAGCCCGTTTAACATTATCAACACTATGTTTATATTTGATATCGACGTTTTTAGTCTTTAAGTGGTCAAACAACATGCGTGTTAGAGCACCGAAGTTAACGTCTGTACCATAATCAATTTTTGTTGCCGCTATAGAATCATTCGATGGACGGTCTTGCATAATAAGTGGAATCCATTCCATCAGTTTTGCTGGGTCATCGGAATACTCCATACCTTGGAACAGAGGATTTTTTGACAGCGCTTCAAAACGTTTCTTTAAAAACGCTACATTTTTATCCCCTTGTACCATACTCATATGAGGCAATGGCATGATAAAGTCTTGCGGATTATCAATCAGCTTACAGTTTACAAGATACGACCAAAACTGCAATGAAACTTGGAACTGTTCATTAATTTTAATTGCTTTGCTAATATCTATAGATCCATCAGATTTTTCGGATGTATAGTTAAGCTCGCACAGTGCAGAATGTCCCGTACCCGCATTATTCCATTCGTTAGAGCTTTCTTCTCCTGCGTTTGCAAGTTTCTCAAATACTTTGATTTCCCATTCCGGTGCTAACTCTTTCAGTAATGATCCCAAAGTCGCGCTCATGACTCCGCCGCCAATTAAGATAACGTCTGTTTGTTTCTGTATGTTGCTCATTATAACCTTCCTTATCCCCTATATTTGCAAAAAAGATGTAGGCGCTCCTGCTTAGGTGTCACAAAAAGCCAGGCACGAACTAGGAACACACCTTTTCTGTCTCCTTATAACTATATCATAATCTATTATTATTATTTCATAGATTAAAATATTCTACTATTACTTTTTTTGTTAAAATATTGATTTTGTGAAGAAATTAGCTTAAACTTATCCGCCACTATAGTCGCATAAAAAGATTTCTTCAGCAACTTTCCCTTATTGAAGGAAGAAACTGTTAGTGAAATAATATTGACACATCAGAAAAAGTAACGAAAATACACATTTATTGACAAAATCAGAAGTGAAATTAGAAGTTTCTGTATCCATTTCCCGAAAAAACAAGGACCTTCCTTAAATTGCTAAACTCCTACTTTTTTAACTTGGATCATAAATTTCACCCAATTATTAGATATTATAACAATACCAATAATTACTGATAATTAAACCAATATAAGGTACGATCATTGATAATATCCCAAATTTTATGACTTATTATACAGTCCCTTATAAATAAAATTTCTTACTTTATTGCTATTACAAAAAAACATTATTTCTAATACATAATCATCTCCATTTAAATTATTATTTTCGAAAATAGATATTTTCAGCTTTATGATCTGATCCCTTTTTTAAAACGAGTTTTGCCCGTCCTTTTGTAGGCAGTATATTTTCATGTAAATTTTTCAAATTAATTTCTTCCCAAATTTGAGTCGCTTGTTTAATGGCTTGTTCTTTAGACAAGTCAATATAACGATGAAAATAGGATTCGGGACTTTGAAATGCGGTCTTTTGAAGTAAAAGGAACCTTTCAACATACCACCGCTCTATGTCATTTACGTCTGCATCTACATAGAGTGAGAAATCAAAAAAGTCACTGACGAATACTTGATTTTCCTTGTCAACTTGAAGAACATTAACACCTTCCACTATTAAAATATCCGGATTACAGATAGTCTGCACTTCATTTGGCAAAATGTCATACTTCAAATGTGAGTAGATGGGAACTTCCACTTTATTTTTTCCTGCTTTTACATCTCCGATAAGATTAATTAATTTTTGAGTATCATAACTTTCAGGAAACCCTTTTCTTTTCATCAGTCCTTTTTCTTCTAAAAGATCATTTGGGTACAAAAAACCGTCGGTAGTGACAAGACCTACGTTTCTGTGATTATCCCATCTAGATAATAAAGTCTGAAGTACCCTTGCTGTCGTACTCTTTCCTACAGCAACACTCCCTGCAATTCCAATGATATAAGGTACTTTTTTATCATTAGTTTTTAGAAATGAAGAAGTGGCTGTATTAAGCTGCTGAGATGCTTCAACATATAAATTGATTAAACGAGTCAAAGGCAAGTAAACCTCTTCTACTTCCTGAATGGATATTTCTTCATTTATTCCTTTTAAGTTATCCAATTCTTCTTCAGTTAAAGGAAGAGGGGTATGGTTTCGCAAAGATGCCCACTTTTCTCGATTGAATTCAAAATAGGGAGTATAGGAACTCATGATTTTTCGTTACCTCACTTTTTAGAGTTACTATCAGTTTAACAAGGATGATGACCATAAAAAAGATGTTCCTGACCCCTTATTTACGTAAAGACCCCGTAACTTGAGAAAGAAATTGAATGTATCGATCCAGCAGGTATAAAAGGCATTCCTGCAAGATTAATCATTCTAGGTGATTAATCTTTGAATGATAACCCACCTGTCTCCAGAGCATCCCTAAGTTTAGGTAAAGAAGCTGGTCCCATACCGTGGAATTTCAATATCTCCTTTTCACTATATGTTGAAAGCTGTTGTAGAGAGGTTACCCCATTGTTTTCCAATGCACGTCTGGCTGGTGCCGAGAGCAATGAAAGAAATCCGGTGTCAGGTTTGCGTTCTTGCTCACATACAGGGCAGGTCGGGCAGTCGCTGGATTTATAGTATTTGTGTCCTTTGTCGCAAGTCCTCAAACTTTTCTTTGGAGTTGTCATTGTCAACTTCTCCTTTTCTTCTGATTTTTAGCTTTCTATCTTAAGAAGTAATAACATCGCAGGTATCTCACGCACAGCTTTGGTGGAAACGTATCCTGATGTCATTAACTAGACTGCCCTGATCGTTTCCCATTCATAGCTCAGAAAAAATTGATATTTGTCAGATAAGCGTATGCCTGTAAATTGGGCCTTCTTCTCTTTTAATGATTAGTGAATTTTCATCAAATCCATTACATATGGCGAGATAGCCATCGTTCAAGTAAAGTCCAATGCCATATAAATAAAAATAATCCGTTGCGTTTGTTTCGCACCTTTCAAAAATCTCAATCCCAACCACCCGTTTACCAGTAGCTGAATTCAGGTCCTGTAACTTGTTCTTTTCCCATTTAAGTCTTAAATCTGTCCCATACCAACAAAGGTCCTGGGTAAAGAGGATTTTATTGAACGTAACAGCGTATTCATCAGCTTTGTTTGCACATAATTCTAATTGGCAATTTTCAAAACGGATAACGACGGGACAATCATTAAACCATTCATCTTCATCTTGTTCCCAGGCCACCCATATTTCTTCAATGTTTTTACCGATCAGTTCTTCAAGTGCATTTCTGTGGTCTTTTATGATATTGGATGGATTGGTATACATTTTAGGATTGTAATTTTTAAGTCCGAACATAAAAAGTTCACCCTTCACAATGAAGCAATCATTTTATTCCATTTTATCATCTCTTGTTAAAACTAAACTGCCCTTTTAGTTTCATTGGAAAAGGGCTGCCGCAGCAACCCTTTTCAAAACCCATAGTGAATTATAGATTAACCCACTTTATCTTCCTTTTGAGCCGCTGTCTGAGCATCGGCTTGTACACGCTTGCCTATTCCAAAAGCGAAATAACTAATTACAACGATAGCCAGAAAACCTATTCCAACCATAAGTGATATACGTGTGTCATCATTAAACCACATACCGATTAATACCATAACCAAGAAAGCGATGGTCAGGTAGTTTGTAACAGGTGCAAAAGGCATTTTGAATGGATGATTGTGCATTTCAGCTTTTTTAATTTTCCTGAATTGAATTTGACTGATCAGAATGACAAACCACGGAATCATACCAGGTAGTACACTCGCACTGTATACATGCACAAATAAATTTTCTGGTGCAATATAACTTAAAACAACCCCAATTGCTAACCCGACTATCACTCCGAACGTACCGAATAAAGGGACACCGCTATTAGATACTTTCGCAAAGAATTTTGGTGCTTGTCCATTTATCCCTAATGTGTAAAGCATACGTCCTGCACTGTAAATACCACTATTGCAGCCAGACATAGCAGCCGTGATTACGACAAAATTAATGATTGCAGCTGCTGCTGTAATACCAACTTTCGCAAAAGTCGCAACAAACGGACTGCCAATCGCGCTTAATTGATCCCAAGGGTAAACGGTTACAATAATGAAAATTGCACCGATATAGAAGATTAAAATACGCCAAATGGTACTTTGAATCGCTTTGGTTATCGTTTCTTGCGGATTTTTTGCTTCACCAGCTGTAATCCCAATTAATTCTACACCTTGATAAGCGGCAACCACCAGTGAGAGAGCAAAGAAGAAGCCCTTCCAACCACCTGTAAAAAATCCACCATGTTCCCAAAGGTTCGATAATCCTAAGGCTTCCCCTCCGTTACCGATTCCAAAGAAAACAAGTCCAAATCCTGCAACGATCATTAAAATAATCGTTACGATTTTAATCAGTGCAAACCAAAATTCAATTTCCCCAAAGGATTTAACGGAAATTAAGTTCGCTGCTCCAAGAATCACCATTGCGATTAAACCTGGAATCCAAGCAGGGAGCTCTGGGAACCAATACTGCATATACGTCCCCACTGCAATAATTTCTGCCATCCCAACAATAACCCACTGGAACCAGTTACTCCATGCAGTCATATACCCTGCCAATGGATGAATGTACTTATAACCAAATGTTGCAAATGAACCTGTACTTGGCTCTAAATACAACATTTCCCCCATGGCACGCATGATTAAGAATATAAAAATCCCAGAAATCGCATAAGCTAACATTACAGACGGACCTGTCCATTGAATCGTGCTGGCTGAACCCATAAATAAACCGACACCAATAGTTCCGCCCAAAGCGATCATCTGAATATGACGACCTTTCAACTCCCTATTCAAATCTTTGTTTGCCATTCCATTTCCCCCTACACTACTAATAGTCGAAATTTTATTCAAGATGCTTAATACACTCCCTATTTAGTATAGAAATGATATAGCAGGCTTCACTTTTTTAAACTATTCTTAAAGCTGCCTCATAAAATCATTCTTCACTTTTAAGCATTCCTGACAGTTTGAAAGATTACTATCAAATTTCATGTTATTTCTTAATTCTGTTCAAGGTACCATAGAAAGCGCTTACTTTTTATCGGTTATAAAAGCTCACCTCTTAAACGTTAAAATTCCTCTGTATAAAATAACTCGAATAAAAGAGTCTTGCAACCCTTTTATTCGGCTCAGTCTGATTAAGCGGTAATTAAAAGTGACTTTAATCCCAGCTTCACCAACATATCCTTCGTCATTTTCTCTAAATCATATTCCGCCTTGAATCCCCATTCTTCCTTTGCACAAGTTGAATCTATGCTATTTGGCCAACTGTCTGCAATAGATTGTCTTCCGGGATCGACGTCATAATTCATGACAAAATCAGGAATATGTCTTTTAATTTCGGCTGCGATTTGTTCCGGGGCAAAGCTCATAGCAGATACATTGAAAGAATTCCGATGTTTTAGCTTTGAGGCATCTGCCTCCATTAATGTAATGATGGCATTTAAAGCGTCAGGCATATACATCATATCCATATACGTTCCCTTATCAATGTAAGAGGTATATCGCTTATTTTTAATCGCTTCATAGTAAATTTCTACTGCATAGTCGGTTGTTCCACCGCCAGGAGGTGTGACATATGAAATCAGTCCCGGGAATCGAAGCCCCCTCGTATCTACGCCAAATTTATGATGATAATAATCACATAATAACTCACCCGATACTTTATTCACTCCGTACATCGTATTCGGCCGTTGAATCGTGTCTTGCGGTGTCCAATTTTTAGGAGTGGTAGGACCAAACGCTCCAATAGAGCTAGGTGTAAATAATCGGCAATTAAGTTCTCGTGCCGCTTCCAAAGCATTAACCAATCCGCCCATATTTAAATTCCAAGCTAAAAGAGGCTTCTTTTCAGCTGTTGCTGACAATAATGCAGCTAAATGAATAATCGTATCCACTTCGTGTTTTTTGGCAATGTTAAACATCGCTTTTTCATCGGTAACATCCAAAGTCTCAAATGGACCTGATAGGACAACATTGCTCTCCGTTTTTCGAATATCCGTTGCAATGACATTATCAGACCCGTAAATCTCTCTCATTTTCAGCGTCAGTTCTGAACCAATTTGACCTAAAGCCCCAGTTACCAAGACCTTTTTCATCAAAAATCCCTCCCCATGTTTTAAACTCTGAAACAAGCAATCTCTTATATGATTGACATCTCTTTTCCTACTTTTTCATAAATGGCAATTGCACGATCCAGCATCTCTTTTGTATGAGCAGCAGTAGGCATATTCCTCACTCTTCCTGTACCCTTAGGAACGGTAGGGAATACGATGGATTTAGCATACACACCCTCTTCATTCAGCCTCTTACTGAATTGCTGCGTTTTTGCTTCATCACCTATAATGCAAGGCGTAATCGGTGTTTCGCTCTCCCCGATATCAAACCCTAATTCTTTAAGGCCTTTTTTCAAGTAATCGCTGTTTTCCCACAGCTTATTTTGAAGTTCTGAGCTATTCATCAAAATATCGATGGCTTCTATACTAGCTGCAACTGCTCCCGGTGTGGTAGCCGTTGAAAATAAAAATGGACGGCTTCTCACCTTTAACCAATCAATCAAATCTTTCTTTCCTGCTACATAGCCTCCAACAACACCAATGGCTTTGGATAATGTTCCAATTTGGAAATCCACTTTATCCGATAACCCAAAATGTTTTACCGTTCCTGCACCATTACCTAATACGCCCGAACCATGCGCATCATCAACATAAGTAATTAAATCGAACTCTTCGGCAATCTTCACAATTTCAGGAAGCTTGGCAATATCCCCATCCATCGAGAAAACTCCATCGGTAATGATCATGACTTTGTTATACAATCCGGACTCCTTTGCTTGACGTGCTTTTGTCCGTAAATCGTCCATGTCGGAATGGATAAAGGGAATAATTTTCGCCTTGGATAATCGGCATCCATCAATGATTGAAGCATGATTCAGTTCATCTGAAAGAATGGCATCGTGTTTATCCATCACTCCTGAAATCGCTGCCATATTACAGTTAAATCCAGATTGATAAGCAATGGCTGCTTCTGTATGTTTAAATTCAGCAAGCTTTTCTTCTAATTTGACGTGAATATCCAATGTTCCGTTAATCGTACGAACGGCACCGGCTCCGACACCATATGTTTTCGTCGCTTCTATGCAAGCCTCTATTAATCGTCGATCTGTTGCTAAACCTAAATAGTTATTTGATGATAAATTAATTAACTCCCTGCCTGCAATGGTGATTACCGGACCGTTTGGACCTTCCACCGGATCTATAACGTTGTAAAGTCCCTTTTCTTTTAAATCTTCCAAATTTTCTTTCAAAAATTGATTTAATATTTCACTTGACATTTAATATACCCCCTCATTGATGGTTGGAATAAATGCAGGATTTTTATATGTTTTACCCCTATTTAAAAAAATTGTATTTTTTCCCTTTTTTCTAAAAACACACGTGTCCTCCTCAAAAAGACATAAGGAAGTACCACAAATCCCTTTATACTAAGAGTTATAACAATCATAATAATAGATAATTTTAACGTTGTCCATATTGTACGGACAAAAAAATCGGAATTTTTGTAGTTTTACAATAAACATCCGCCTAAAATGCCCTTATATCAACGAAAATACGAAGAGAATATCATCATCAATTTTCTAGGTAAATGATGTTTTATCTTCTGGTTTTTGGAGACATTAACAAATAATAACAACTAAGGAGGGTTATAGTGAAAACAGAAGATGAAAAAACCTCAGAAGGCCTAAATGAGATTTTTGAGATTATCAATGCAAAAGGTGACATCGGGGAATTAAAAGAAATCGTCCAAAAATCTGATGAACAAACAAATGAAGACAAGTAAACTAAGGGGATTAATAATCCTCTTTTTTGTCTGTTTTACATTGTACTAATGGACGTTTAAGTCCATTACAACATTAAAAAAAGAGCTGCTGATCAGCTCCTGATATTGAAGTTACGTTCACGTACAAAGAGATCAAAAAAACAAAAAAGTTATGCACATTATCAGGAGGAAAGTTTGAAGAATGAGGATTTCCCCTATTTCCTTCTTCCTTTATCCACACCTTGTGCACAACCTTATTTAGTTGAAAATTTAAGCCAGCTCCCTTCAGTTATGCGGACTTAAATTTTCACATATTGATTCACCTTTCTCATTCTGTGAAGTAACGGACCATTTGAATGATTGTTTTCCCCAATTACAAAACTCGTCATATAAAAGGTCAAATATTGACCATAATGATTATTGGTATTTAACAATAACTCATCCACATAGTAAACTCCTTTGGGGATTTCATCCATTAGGAGCACCGATAATGAAGTGTATATACCGCAGGCCACTTGAAAGTATGTTGCATTGGTCTTGTATTTGGAAAAGATATCGCGATTCTTTAATGTATTATACATATAATGCTCCTTATCTTGATAAACAATAAGGACACCAACTAGATCTTCCCCGTCAAGTTCGGCTTTAAGCTGCTCGTGAACCTTCATTACCGCTTGTAATATTTCAATTGCAAAAGCGAAAACGACAGTTGATCCAGATGTTGAAAAGCTGGCTAATCTATTGAAAACAGAGTATATCGATAAAGGGAAAATCGGAAGGGAAGCAGGAGAAGGCTTCTATAAATATCCCACCCCCAATTTTGCAAAACCAGACTTTTTAAAATGTTAATGAACCTGTATGAATATGCAGAAGGTGTCTTAGGGATGCCTTCTGCTTTTTTTAATATTTCGCCCTTTCTAATGTCTTCAATAACGTTCATACGAATAGAAAAAGACCTTGAAATCGGAAAAGTACTTTTCCCGAAATCAAGGCCTACTTATCATGATGTGCATGATAAAAACCGTTAATGAACCCTTATCCCCTATATTTCAAAGCTAATCCTTTTAAGAAATTCCTGGCGTATCGATCCCCGCACTCTTTATAATTCCTATGACCCACTTTTCTTAATATAGCACTTAATTCCCCTTTGGTTATCATGACTCCTGCTTGTTCCAAGATATCAATCATATCCTCACTGGTTAATGTCAATGCTATTTTCAGTTTCTTCAGAAGGATATTATTCACACTTTCCTTATTTTTTACAGCCGGTGCCTGACTTTGAGGCTGACCAGGTTTTGGCTCTTGTCTCCCTCTTTTAAAAATGATCAAACCATTTAAAAAGGACTCTAACATCATATTATTGCAGTTTATCCCATCCTCATCTTCATCCATATCATCATCATATTCATCATAGTAATCATCTTTTGGCTTGGTTAGCATCTGCATGACTTCTTCTCTTGTCACTTCAATCTCCCCGAGTTTAAATATTTCTACCATATCTTTATTTTTAATATCCAGCGCATATCTTAATCGAATTAATATATCATGATTATGCATCCAAAAACCTCCTGTATTTCTCGATTTTCACAGTACTTTCATTATTTCACAAATGGATGGAAATAAACGCAGATTAAAATCCGAGAACCTTTTACAGATTCCCGGATCACTCTGCTATTCTTTAATCAGCTTCAACGAGGTAACTACTTCAACATGGCTCGTTTGCGGGAACATGTCCACCGGCTGCATGGCCTCCACGCGATAAGAAGAGCCCAGTTCTTGTAAGTCCTTCGCCAATGTGGACGGGTTGCATGATACGTACACTATGGTTTTCGGTTTAACTTTCAAGATTGTCTGAAGTAAAGATTGATCACAGCCGGATCTTGGTGGGTCGACGACCAGTACGTCCGGTTTCCAGCCTTCTTTGGTCCAGCGTGGAAGGATATTCTCGGCTTTGCCTGTTTCATAGTATACATTGTTGCGTTTATGTTTTTTGGCATTTTTCTTGGCGTCCTCAATGGATTCTTTAATGACGTCCATTCCTCTGACTTCCTTGGCATTTTCAGACAGCCATAGCCCAATGGTTCCGACACCGCAATAAGCATCAACCACTTTTTCCGTGCCTGTTAAGGCTGCTGCTTTTTTCACTTCATCATATAAGCGAACAGTTTGGACCGGGTTAAGCTGGAAGAATGTACGGGCTGATAGTTCGTATGATAGGTCACCCAATGTTTCGTTGATGACTTTTTCGCCTGCCAGGTGAATCGTTTTTTCGCCAAAGATAAGTGATGTGTTCTGGTTGTTGATATTTTGAACGACCGATTTCACTTCTGGCAGTTGGTCCCTAATTTGTTTAAGCAACTGATCTTTTTGTGGAATTTCCTCTGCCCCTGTAACAAGGACAACCTGCACTTCACCTGTTTCAAAGCCTACCCGTGTAATGACTGTACGGATAACACCTTTTCTTTTTCTTTCGTTATAAATCGAGATGTTCAGGTTCTTTAGTATCTTTTTCACTGTACGTGTTACTTTATTTGTTGCCTTATGCTGTACAAGGCAATTCGGGATATCGATCAATGTATGGGAATTCAAGCCGTAAAGACCAGCAATCAATTTGCCATCTTTTTGGCCTACTTGGTACTGACTTTTATTGCGGTAATTCCAAGGATCTTCCATACCGATCGTTTCTTTTACATTTAATGAAGAAACTGGGAATTTTGAATGACGTTCCATCGCTTGAATAACGATATCACGTTTTTCAATAAGCTGCTGGGCATAACTTAAATGCTGTAACTGACATCCGCCGCATTCAGCGTAAACCGGACATGGCGCTGCAATGCGATGCGGTGATTCTTTACGGATGGTTTTTATTTTCGCCTCGGTAAAGTTTGGCTGAACCTTTGTGACCAAAGCTACAATTTCTTCACCAGGCAATGCTCCTGGGACGAAGACGACTTTCTTTTTGAAATAACCGACTCCCTCTCCGTTAATGCCAAGCCGTTTAATCGTAAGGGGAAGGGTTTGATTCACTTCTAGTTTTGTATCTTGAATGTTTGTCATTTCTTTTCACTCCGTTTTTCAATGCTTCTCCACAAATAGAGGGAAGCGTAGCTTAGATATGGAGCCCATTTCACACTATAGGACTCCATTTCTTCTTGGGTTGGCTTTTGCGGTAATCCATATAATATTTTCAAGGCATTTTGAATGCCAATATCGGCTTTAGGAAATAGGTTCGGCCGGCCAAGTCCAAAAAGCAGGAAGTTTTCAGCCGTCCATCTACCGATACCGCGTATTTTTATTAGTGTATCCATAACCTCTTGATCGGATAGCTTTTCCATTATATCAAGGTTGAGATGGCCCTGAATGATCTGCTCGGAAAGTCCAATGACGTATTCCGCTTTCCGGCCACTGAATTGTATGGCTCTTAATTGCTCGATTTGAAGTTGGGCGGTTGTTTCCGGTGTCGGATAAAACCAGGCACCTTCCATCTGGTAGCCGAAGGTTTTAACGAATCGTTCCGTGAGCGTATGGGCAAAGGATAAATTCAATTGCTGATGTATGATGCATTTGACGAGGCAACTGTAGTAATCGAAGTCCAAGACAATGGCAGTACCGCGGTGCTCTTCGAAGATTTCCCGCAAATCGGATTCCCGGAAATGCCGGGAAACGCCTTCTAATGGCTGATGCCAATGAAAAACCTTTTTTAACCGTTCGATTGCTTTTGACTTGTACACCTCTGAATGACCTTTGATGATAAAAGATGGTTCATCGATATTTGCTATTGCCTGAACCTGCAAAACGATTGGTTCTTTTTCTATATATAGCGGAACTTTTACCGTCCTGTTAGTAAAATCAACTACCTGAAGTGGGTCTAACGATAATCGTTCGAGAACTAGATCGAAATTATAGGGTCCTTGAACCTGTAATTTTTCTGTCCACACAAGCGATCCATCCTTTAGCAGTTTTCCACATATTATAGCATGTTTCCTGAAATATTACTTGAAATTGAGGAGAATGGATAAAAGCGGGACCTGAATTATTACTACAGGACCCGCTTCTCATTTTAATAAAGCATTCGGTTAGGCAACTGTTTCTCAATCATTAAATCATCAAGGCTACTGAATGTGTACCCCTGTTTTTCAAGATCCGTCAGAATCGAGTCCAACGCTTCCGCATTATCCTTCGATACGGTATGCAGTAATAAAATCGCGCCGGGATGAATCTGCTTCAGCACTTCATCGTGTGCGAACGCGGCACCCTTTTGTTGATCAACAATCCAATCTTTATATGCCAGTGACCAGAAGATGTGGTAATACCCTTCTTTTTTTGCGATCCTCATTGTTCTCTCATTAAACACCCCACGAGGCGGCCTTAAGTAATTCATTCCCTTTTGCCCCGTTAATTTTTCCGTTTCTCTTTTTACCCGTTCAAGCTCCGTGCGAATCACATCGTCCGTCACACTGGTCATATCCGGATGGTTCCATGAATGGTTTCCTACGATATGCCCCTCATTAGCCATACGGACAACAAGCTCAGGTGCCGTTTTTAAATAATGTCCCGTGACAAAAAAAGCTCCAGGAGCACCATGTTTTTTCAGAACATCTAAAATCTGGGCCGTATAGCCATTTTCATAACCGTTATCAAATGTTAAATAAACGACTTTTTTCTTTGTATCCCCTTTATAAATCGCTTCATATTCAGGCAGCATTTCATTGAATTTTTTACCGGCATCGGCAGGTGTCCCATTTTTCCCTTTATTGAAACCCCAGTTATAGGATTCTGCAAAAGCTGGGCTAGCCATAGAGCATATCAAGCATATAAAAGCGGTTAAAATCACCATTTTTTTCATTGGAATATCCCCCATGTTCTTTTTTCTTATTGTTTGGAACATGGAGATTTATATGCATGATATTGAAAAGGTCGAATTTTCGCTGCGGTCGAATTATACTCACTGTAGGTCGAATTAATTTCACGTCTCTCCCGACAAACCTTATCACACGCAAAAAAAGGCCTTTCCTCCGAAAAGGATTGGCCCTCCATGTTTTGTTTATCCTTTAAATAACGCTTGTGCCGCCTTCCAAATAATGGCGATAGCGAAAATGAGAACGATTACAATTCCAACTACGTCTAGGAATGTTTCAAGACCGGAGAAAATCGTGTTTGCCACAGGAAGTTGGATGAAAGCAAAACCAGTTAACACGGCGATAAAGAATAAGATGTAGCTATTCTGCATGAAAATCCCCCCTTTCTCTTCTAATGTATGTGCGACCATTCCAAAAGATTGTACTTTTCGGAGGTAATTTTCGCCTTTTTTTTCATATACATTTAGCAAGGGGGGAATAAAATGCTGGAATGGGTTATCACAATAGGCTTTATTGGTTGTCTTGGTTTAAGTGGTGGAGTGTTTGTTCATTTTGTGAAAAGTGGATTGAATTTAGAGGATGCAACAAGGATCGATCCACTGCCGGAAATCGAAGAGTAAGATATGCAAAAGACGCTCAACCGTTTGGTGAGCGTCTTTTTCCATACAATTATTTAAATACTGGTTCTTTGAATTGTGCCAATTTTTCCAATGAAGATTGCTGAACGTCTTTATGCAGGCTGTTTCCATGTGAATCCATGGTAACCACGGCAGTAAATCCTTCAACATTCAGATGCCACATCGCTTCTGGAATACCAAATTCGGTGAAGTTCACACCTTCGACGGATTTGATGCAGTCAGCATAATATTGAGCAGCCCCGCCGATTGCATTTAGATAAACGCCGCCGTGTTCACTAAGTGCTTCTAGTGTTTTTGGTCCCATTCCGCCTTTACCGATAACTGCACGGATGCCGAATCGTTTCATGATATCGCCTTGGTATGGTTCTTCACGAATACTTGTTGTTGGTCCGGCAGCCTTCACATGCCATTTGCCTTCTTCGTCCTTCAGCATAACTGGTCCACAGTGATAGATGATTTGTCCATCTAGGTCGATGGGTGCAGGATTTTCAGATAAGTGCTTGTGGATGGCATCACGGCCTGTATACATTCTGCCGTTGATATGAACTACGTCACCAACTTTTAATTCACGGATTTGTTCTTCCGTGATTGGTGCTTGCAGGGTTATTTCACGGGAAGCTTCAACGTCCGATTCTGCAGCGGCTGCCACTTCATCCTTCGCTGCTTTTTCTGCTTCGAGAGCAAAGTCGATTTTCTCGCCTTCTTGATATAACCACTCATTGATTTCGCCTGTTTCAGGATTGACTTTCACTCCTAAACGGCGGAACGCCCAGCAGTTGTAAGCAACGGATACGAAAAAGCTTGCCGGAATACGGTGCATGACACCGATTTTACATCCAAGCAGTGTAGTTTCGCCGCCAAAGCCCATCGTGCCGATTCCCAATTCATTAGCTGTATTCATGATGTAATCTTCAAGTTTACGAAGGTCTTCATTCGGATTCACATCTTCATTACTGCGGAAAAGTTGAGCCTTAGCCAGATCATATCCGGATGAACGGTCCCCTCCGATACCAACGCCGATGAAGCCGGCACTGCAGCCTTGTCCTTGTGCTTGGTAAACAGAGTGAAGGACACATTTACGGATTCCGTCCAAATCACGGCCCGCTTTCCCCAATCCTTCAAGCTCCATAGGCAGACTGTATTGGATGTTTTTATTTTCACAGCCGCCCCCTTTTAAGATGAGACGAACATCAATATAGTCTTTTTCCCATTGATCGAATTTAATGACAGGAAGACCTTCCCCAAGGTTATCCCCGCTATTTTCACCCGATAAAGAGTCGACCGCGTTTGGACGAAGTTTTCCGCCTTTTGTCGCTAAAATGATCGCATTTCGAATTGCTTCTTTTATTTCAAGTTGGTTCACGCCAACTGGAGTTTTTATTTTGAAAGTCGGCAGACCAGTATCCTGACAAATCGGTGATACATTGTCGTCAGCCATTGTAATATTGTTCGTGATGGTGGCCAAGCTCAATGCAGAACGAGTACCTGCATTTTCACGTTCTTTTGCACTTTTGACCGCACGACGAACATCCTTTGGAAGATTCGTTGAAGTTTCAACGATAAGACTGTACATACTTTCTTGGAATTTTTGAATATCCAAATTTCTCTTCCCCCTCTTATTTCCCCTAGATTAGATTTAATCATTTCCCTGCTTCTCTATAAATAGCGAATGATTCAACACCCGTTTTATTATACATCTAACATAATCTTTCGAAAACAAGTAATTATTTTTCTTAATGAACAGCAATTTGGAGAGAAATGATCAAAGCGCCTTAAATAGCCCATGAGTCAAATTTCATCACCAATCATTTCCAAGATGAAGATTTGATATTAAAAAGGGATGACGCAGGTTTCTCGTCATCCCTTCATGAATATTAACATTGAAAAAATCATACTATCGAAACAGATATTAGTCTTCCCGGGTTTTGAATTGTTCCACTTTGCCTTCCAAATCATCTATCATGCCGATTAAACGGTCTATATCTTCCAACTCCGTATTTTCCGGTTCGATATGATCAAGAACTTCCATGAACATCGTGAGGCGTTCTTTTAAGTATGTTAATTGTTCGTTTTTACCTGTAATGGATTTTCCCATAAGGCACTCTCCTTCCGTTCTTCTTTCATCGTAACGAAATCTGCTTGAAAGTGCAATGCCAAGCTATAAATACAGCTCTCAGCCATTTGACAATTTTTGTCCCCATTGTTCATAATGGGTTAGTGCATTATTACGTAAGGAGTTTTAAATATGTCAATAATCAAGCAAGATCTTTTAACACCAATTACACCCAAGTATGATCCTTGGGAAGCATATATGGACGTTGAACAATATGGAAAACTCAGCCTCACCAACGTGGAGTTCACCACCACCACCCTTTGCAATATGCGTTGTGAGCATTGTGCCGTCGGTTACACACTTCAGCCCAAGGACCCGGATGCACTGCCGCTGGAATTACTGATTCAGCGCCTTGATGAGATCCCTTTGCTTCGCTCGCTCAGCATCACTGGCGGGGAACCGATGCTTTCAAGAAAACAAGTGAGGAATTATGTTTTGCCTCTATTGAAATATGCCCGTAGCCGCGGGGTCCGAACACAAATCAATTCCAATTTGACCCTTGACTTGGAACGGTATGAGGAAATCATTCCTTATTTGGATGTTCTGCATATTTCCCATAACTGGGGAACGATTGACGAATTCATTGATATCGGCTTTGCCATGATGGACCGAAAACCATCTCGGGAACAGCGAAAGAAACTATTTGATAAAATGATCGAAAATTCCCGTGCCCTGACAAAAGCTGGTGTGCTGGTATCTGCAGAAACGATGCTTAATAAACGGACATTACCTCATCTTGAGCATATTCACAGACAGATCGTCGATGAAATGGGATGTCAAAGGCATGAAATTCATCCGATGTATCCAAGCGATTTCGCTTCGGCACTTGAAACTTTATCATTGGACAATATGCGTGAAGCGATTCATCATTTGCTTGATATCCGTGATGAAAATGTTTGGATGCTTTTCGGTACCCTGCCATTTTATCCTTGCAATAATAGTAAAGAGGATATAAAGCTGCTTCAACGCCTTTATGGTTCACATAAAGTGACTGTTCGAAATGACCCTGATGGACGTTCCCGGTTGAACATCAATATTTTCACCGGGGAAGTGATCGTGACCGATTTCGGGGACGCGCCTACATTAGGAAATATCAAAGACCAGCCCTTGACCGAATCCTATGACATTTGGATGAATTCGAAACTGGCCAATGAATTGAATTGCCACTGCCCGGCAGTCAAATGTCTAGGCCCAAATGTTCTCGTCAAAAATGCATACTACCCGAAGGAAGACTTCAGGATCAGGAAGTCAACCATATGAAGAAAAACTCGCCAATCCGGCGAGTTTTTCAATTTACCTGGGTTGCTGCGAGACTGTAAAGCTGAAGGAAACATGGTCCTGAACCGGTATCCACGCACCGATGCCTTGTGAAGTGATATTCTTTATCGTAATGGTTCTTTTATTTCCTTTTAGGTTCAAATACACTTCCCCATATGTGACCTTGCCTTTTTCATTGACGGCGGAAGCATAACTGGATAAGTAACCAATCCTATTTGAAGCAACATTGTATACTTCATCTTTTTTCGTACCAGCTCCGATGATCGTTTCAAAAGCCAATGGCAAATTCGTTTTCTCAGTGGCTTTTAACAGCATCATCTTTTGAACATCCTCTGCCTTAGGGATTTTCGCTGTCAGACCGCCACTCACTGCCTTCTGACTTTCCTGGACATAACGGATCTTGTATGGAACTTCACCCCCGCGATTATCATAGTAATTCGTATTGATCTTTTGGTATTCCCAGTTTGGTGCCGATTCCGAAGACTCATAATTCAATGCCCAATGGCCAAGGTAAATGGTCGCCCTGTAACCAAAAGCAAGTGGAGCTTTTGCAATTGCCGATTCATTCAACATATGGATGAGTTCTGGATTTTCAATCTTGATATCCGACGAATCGATCAATTGTTCGGCAAACTTACTCGGCTGCAGCATCGGAAGATCCTGGGTCGGGTTCGGATACGTATTCTCCTTTGTAATATTCAATACGGAAGGTGGGATATTCACCTTATTCCGACTTGCTTTGTCTCCTGGTATATCAGCTGCAAAACTTACATTCGCCTGTATGAAGGCAATTAGGCCAATCATCGTAATAAGAATAGTTCTTCTCATGCTGTCGCACTCCTTTTGAGGGGTTCAATCATTTTGTTTATAGATTTTGTTTTTAGCCAACATTCTATACATTTCAATCCGATTTCGATTTTGTAATAAATTTGTAAAGTTCAGAATATTTACTTTTCTTTTCAAATCGGTTATACTTATTTTACATTATAAAAAGGAGGCGAAATCGTTCATACCTATTAAACCTTCAGGAGGTATGCTTATCGAACAATCCATGACACCCTTTTAAAGGATGACAGAAAACGAATTCGCCTATACTTAAATCTGATGTAAAAGGATGGTGTGACACTCTAGAATATTTTCTCAACTTTTACAAAAGCATGATGAAAAATTTTGGAATAACTTATGAATGGTAATTTATTAATATAGAAATGACTCTGCTAAATCTAACCTGAGCAGAGTCATTTTTATGTTTTAATTTTATAAAAAGAAAGACCTCCCACATCGGAAGGCCTGCATTCTTATAATAAGTAAAATCCAATTCCCATAATGAAGTAAGCGGCCAATAAGGTAAGGCCTTCAAACCAGTTCGTTTCCCCGTCATTTGAAATCATGATCATCAGAAAGACTGCTGTAACCATTGATATCAGTTCTGGCATTGTGAAAACAAGCGGCATATGAGTTGGATACATTAACGAAATAAGTACGAGTACAGGAGCTACGAACATCGCTACTTGAAGCGTCGAACCAACGGCAATCTCCACTGCGACATCCATTTTATTTTTATAGGCCATTATGACGGCGGACGCATGCTCTGCCGCGTTACCTACGATTGCAACGATAATGACACCGATGAATAACTCCGACCATCCGAAGGTTTCCCCTACTTCGCTGAAAGTATGGACAAGTTTTTCCGATACGTACGCAACAGCCAATGTAGCGACAGCAAGTATTATAATTGCCTTTTTTCTGCTCCACTCCGGTACTTCCTCTTCATGTTCCTCGGGTTTCTCCGTATGCTGATATACCCCGCGGTGAGTAACCAATTTAAAGAATAATGCAGCTAGGTATAATAAGATCAAAATAATGGAAATTCCGACACTTAGCGACATCGTGCTTGATTCACTCATATTTTGTGTGAATACTTCCGGTATGACGAAGGCTACAATAACTGCAAAAATCATTAGACCGGCATTATGCCTGGCATCGAATACATTAAATTTCTGCCGTTTGTATTTAGTCCCTCCGACAAAGAATGAAAGTCCTGCCACCAACAATAAGTTTCCTAAAACGGAACCAGTCAAAGACGCCAACACGACACCCACAAGACCCGCCTTTAATGAAAAGATGGATATGATCAATTCTACTGCATTACCAAAGGTTGCATTCAACAGACCGCCAATCCTTGGTCCCATTACGATCGCTAAGCTTTCAGTGGCCCGGCCCATGAAGCCTGCAAGCGCCACGATTGTTAAGCAATATACTATGAACATGATTACACTCGGCCAATGTAATAATGACCCAATGACAGATAAAGGGACGCCTAACAGGACAAGCCCCAAAAATATTTTATTCACGATACTTCTCCTCACAATCCTATAGTTCTTTTTATGTAACAAAAACTATCATACATAATCTTCGTGCGAAGACAAAGGAAAATTTTATCATCACTTCTTACTTGTCAATATTTACCCAAATTTCTATTGCTTAATCCTCTTCCTAAGATGTAACATCAAGAAGGTATACATTTCTTAGGAGACATGATTTTATGAATAATAAATTGCTTTTTAGCGTTTTAATCTTAATTGTCGGCATATCGGGGTTTTCTCAAGGGATGCTTCTGCCGATCATTGCCATCATTTTTGAAAATGACGGAATTAGCTCATCCCTAAACGGGTTCCATGCAGCCTCCCTTTATATTGGAATTCTGTTGATTTCTCCTTTTATGGAAGCCCCACTCCGTAAATACGGGTATAAGCCATTGATATTATTTGGCGGGATAACGGTCATTGTATCACTTGCCTTATTTCCTGTTTGGAAATCATTCTGGTTTTGGTTCGTACTGCGTTTCTTCATTGGAATCGGCGATCATACACTTCACTTTGCTACCCAGACATGGATCACTGCCATTTCACCAATAGCAAAGCGCGGAAGGAATCTTGCCATTTATGGACTTTTCTTCAGTCTTGGCTTCATGGTTGGCCCGCTGATGACGAAACTTCTCGAGATTAATCAGGCTTTGCCTTTCATCATCACATCCATACTTAGCCTTCTAACTTGGTCCACTGTTTTCCTTATTAGAAATGAGCTTCCTGAACAAGATGATTCTGAAAGCACATCATTCCTTGGCACACTCAAAAGGTTTACAAAAGTGAGCCGCATAGCTTGGGTCGCTTTTTTACTTCCTTTCACATTTGGCGTGCTTGAAGCATCATTGAATAGCAATTTCCCTGTATTCGCCCTGCGCTCCGGAATCGATTTAACCGCAGTATCCATCATCATTCCGGCATTTTCTGCGGGGACTTTGCTTACACAGATTCCCTTGGGGATGATCAGTGACCGCTTTGGCAGGCGAAAGACCTTGCTGACGATCCTTTTTTCAGGGTTTACCATATTCACTCTTGCAGGGATTTACTCCTTTTCAGTGCTTGGCATTTTCATCTGCTTTATGTTTGGCGGAATGATGGTTGGTTCCACTTTCTCGCTGGGAATCAGTTATATGGCAGATCTTTTGCCTCGAAACCTATTACCTGCTGGAAATTTATTATGCAGTATTTTCTTTAGTCTCGGCAGCATCGGCGGTCCATTCTTTGGCGGCCTGGTTATTGAACATATACAAGGTGGAAATTTTTTCTACATGATCAGTATCATGCTTTTCCTTGTCTTCATTTCATTGGCTTTGTTTAAGGAGAAAATGCCTGCTTCAGTTATGTAATATAGTTTATTATCTGGACTACTTCTTTTATTATTCAATTTGAACGGTATTTATCAATAGTGACTATATTGGATAGGCGATACTTTATATTTTTTACTAGATTAGAATCATTATTCTTTATTTCTGAATAAGATATGTGGTATTATAATAATAACAAAAGGGACATCAAGTTTATAAACCTTTGAAAACATTGCTGTCATCGCAATTACGGTGGCAGCTTTCATATTTTATCCAGAGAAATGACGTTGATTATCTTTCTCAATTAGATATCATACAAATGATAATCTATATCATTTACACAAAATAGAGAAGAATGTGGGAGGGAATCTTATGACTACAGATACTAAACATTTAACCCAACCGGCTACATGCAAAACCTCTTGGTTGGAAAAAGCCAAACCTCATCTAGAACTTATTGCTGCATTATTCAGCGGATTATTAATAGTATTGGGCTGGGCCCTTTCAAAGAACGGAATGGAGTCCACTTCCATTGTCATATACTTAGCCTCTTTCTTGATTGGAGGATATGCCAAGGCAAAAGAAGGCATAGAAGATACGATTGCCGACCGGGAATTGAATGTTGAGATGCTGATGATTTTTGCGGCCATCGGTTCTGCGGTCATCGGATACTGGACGGAAGGTGCCATTTTGATTTTCATCTTCGCTTTAAGCGGTGCCCTTGAGACATACACGATGAATAAAAGCCATAAAGAAATCTCGGCACTTATGGACTTACAGCCTGAGGAAGCACTGCGCATCACAAACGGATATGAAGAAACCGTATCCGTTTCACAGCTGCATGTCGGGGATCTGATTTTAGTGAAACCAGGTGAGAGAGTTCCTTCAGATGGGAAAATCACAGACGGCCGTACCAATATCGATGAAGCCGCCATCACTGGCGAATCCATACCAGTAAGTAAATCATTGGATGATGAAGTTTTTGCCGGAACGGTTAATCTCCGTGGTACGATTACCGTGGAAATCACCAAACCAGCAAGTGAAACATTATTTCAAAAAATCATCACCCTCGTTCAATCCGCTCAAAGTGAAAAGTCCCCTTCCCAGCTGTTCATTGAACGGTTTGAAGGGACTTATGTAAAAGTGGTTTTGACGGTTGTCGGCTTAATGATGTTCGTACCCCATTTCATATTGGGGTGGAGTTGGACCGAAACATTCTACAGAGCGATGATCCTGCTCGTTGTCGCTTCTCCTTGTGCACTTGTGGCCTCTATTATGCCGGCAACACTTTCTGCCATTTCAAATGGTGCTCGTCATGGCATCTTATTTAAAGGCGGCATCCATCTTGAGAATCTAGGTAACCTGCAGGCAATTGCTTTAGATAAAACCGGTACATTGACAAAAGGAAAACCGGAGGTAACGGATGTCATTATCCGCGAAGATTTAAACGAAGAAGATTTCTTATTTCATATTGCATCTGTTGAAAATTATTCGAATCACCCTTTGGCAACATCGATCGTACGTTATGCCAAAACGAAATTGCAAAAGGACCTCATTAAACCGGATAACATGGAAGATATCTCAGGTAATGGGGTTCAAGCATACATCAATGGCGTGCTTTGGCAAGTCGGAAAAGCTGATTTCGTTGGTCGCAGTGAAGCAGAACGATTCCAAAATGGCATTGCACTGACATTGGCTGAACAAGGTAAGACAATCGTTTATGCAAAAGATGATCAAGGGATTGCCGGTATACTCACTTTGAAAGATGTCGTGCGTGAAGAAACCGTTACAGCCATCGAAGCTTTGAGAAATGAGGGCATCCATACCGTCATGCTGACAGGTGATGGTGAAAAAACCGCTAAAGCGATTGCGTCGGAAAGCCATATTGATGCATATATTGCCGAATGCCTACCAGAAACCAAAGTAACGGAAGTGAAAAGGCTGAAAGAACATTTTGGCACTGTAGCAATGGTTGGGGATGGCATCAATGATGCACCTGCATTAGCAACAGCATCTGTCGGAATTGCAATGGGCGAAGGCACGGATGTTGCCTTGGAGACAGCGGATGTTGTTCTGATGAAAAATGACCTGCCGCGCATCGCGGAAGCAGTCAAATTATCCAAGAAGATGAATCGAATCATTAAACAAAACGTCATCTTTTCAATTTCGGTCATCATGATCCTGATAGCATCCAATTTCCTTCAATTCCTAGACCTCCCATATGGCGTCATTGGCCATGAAGGAAGTACAATTCTCGTTATACTGAACAGCTTAAGACTTTTGAGAAACTAAACATGAAAAAGGAGCCTACCAAGGCTCCCTTTTTTTATGATATTTTCATTTAGTGATATCCGTTCTTACCGTTTGCAGAACCTGATGTTTTATGGTTCGAACCTTTATTTTTTCCTTTTTGCTTTGTGCTGCCATCCTTTTTACTCATGAAAGAACTCCTCCTCTTCTAAAGTTGTTATTTCTTGAATAGTATCCGCAGCATGTCAGTTTGCTATTACGGGAACTCCAGGAAGCTCATACACATTCTGGTTTTTCCCTTTCACTTATGAGCGCATTTATTTCCCCGCCCAGTATGATGATGAGTCCTGATAAATAAAACCAGATCATTAATACGATTATACCGCCAAGACTTCCATATGTTGCGGAATAATTTGCGAAGTTCTCCACATAAAAAGAAAACAAAAAGGAAGCAAGACTCCATCCTGCCGTTGCAAAGATAGCTCCAGGCATTACGGTTATGCATTTCAGCTTTATGTTTGGCGCAATCCAATAAAGGATGGTGAACACAATTAAAAATACAAGCGTACTGATCACCCAGCGAAGTTGGTTCCAAATCGTAAGAAACTCATCGGATTGTCCAATTTCGGCAAATAGGAATACTCCGATCTGTTTTCCGAATACCGGCAGCAATAAAACGACAATAAAAACAAAAATCATCGCTAAAGTAAGAAGAATCGACATTCCCCGGGAAATAAAGAAAGTTCGACTTTCTTTTACACCATATGCATGGTTAAATGCTTTAATGATTGCATTCATCCCATTTGAGGCCGACCATATCGTTCCAATGACACCAAACGACAATAAAGTCCCGTTCGCTTCCATCACTTCAGATAGGTTTGCCTCAATGATATTCATCGAATCGTCAGGCGCATATGTACGGACGGTGTTTAATATATCTTCTTGGGAAAATGGCAGATAGGCCAATAAAGTGAATAAAAAAATAAGTAACGGAAATAGGGAAAGTAAGAAGAAATAAGACAGCTGTGCGGCAAGCCCCGACACATCATCCACATGTAACCGTTTTATGAATGTCTTGAAGAATGAGCCTTTCAGCCATTCTTTTTTATTGGCCATACCTCCACCCCATTTTCTAATTTAAGGAATTACGTTCCTGTTGACTTGAAGACGACTCTTCTTCCTCTGCAGCAAAAACTTCCTTCGTCTCCATCACCACTTGGGCAACTTGCGATGGAATGTCTTTCATTTCCTCCACCTTTTGGGAAATGAAGGATACATCATCGGAAATTTTTTCAACAGTGGAACGGACCTTAGATGATGTTTCACTTACTTGTTTAAGCACCCCATTGGGATTCTTCACGAATTCTTTCATATTACTCATGCAGCTTCTGCTGTTTTCCAATACAGAATTACGCGTATCCTTATCAAAAAGGCTTATCGCAGCCCCAGCTAACGCCCCAATAAAGACCGCTTGCATAAATTTACTTTTCTTGGCACACTTATATTCTTCTCGAATGTTGCTCATATATTCTCCTCCTCCTCATATATTAGTGATGGATAATGGTAGCTATCTCCATTATACAATGTTTAAAAAAGTTTTTTCCTATCTTTTCCCAAACTCTTTCACTTTAAAACGCGGGAGATGACCAAGTGAATCGGGAATCAAGCTTCGTTTTCCACCCGAATATTCATTGACTTCTAGAGATAATCATGCAAAGATGAAAATAATTTAGGAACGTATGAAAGGATGAGGGAATTGGATTTAACGCAAAACACAGCCGAAAGTGTCGAGTTTATGATCGAAGCAATTAAGGATAAATTAAAAGTGATGAACTTCGGTGCAATCAAATCGACCCATTTTGATATTGAAATGTACGAAGAGTTGCACGATATTTATACAATGGTGATGAAAAAAACGAATTTCAGTGTCCGTGAAATGGAAGCGATCGCTGAAGAACTTGGAAGACTGCGTAATAAGTAACATTCAAATCCTCCCATACCGGTGAGGATTTTTTTCATTTTTTTTAAAATTCTGCTACATTTGATATAGAAATTGAAAACCGACAGGAGTTGTAAGCATGGTAGAAAGAAGAACGCCTATAAGTATTGCAGAAGCAGTGGAAAAAGTGATGAAGCATAAATTAATAGGACATGTGGAACTGATTCCCCTCGAGGAAAGCCAAGACCGTTTTTTGGCTCAAGATATAGTAGCTACAAATGATGTTCCGCATTTTAACCGCTCGCCCTATGATGGATTCGCCCTCAGGTCCAAGGATACAGCTGAAGGTTCCATAAATAACCCTCTCGAGTTCGAAGTGGTTGAAGAGTTGGCTGCGGGTATGGTATCGACTATTCCTGTACAAAAAAATCAAGTTGCAAGAATCATGACTGGAGCTCAGATGCCAGCTGAGTGTGATGCCGTAATCATGCTCGAGCTTACGAAGGAATTCGAAAAAGACGGAAAGAAGTACATATCATTTAAACGCTCACTTAAGGAAGGCGAAAACGTTTCTTTTCAAGGAGAGGATGCAAAGAAAGGCGATGTTCTTGTAAAAAAAGGAACAGCTATCAATCCAGGGATCATCGGCTTGCTGGCAACATTCGGTTATGCCGAAGTGCCAGTTGCCATGAAGCCTGTCGTCGGATTATTCGCTACGGGCTCGGAACTTCTTGATGTTAATGAACCGTTGCAGCCCGGGAAAATTCGCAACAGTAATTCACATGCCATCTCCGCCCAAATTCGGAGGGCCGGAGGAGAAGTCCGTTTTTATGGAAAGCTTAAGGACGAATTCAAATTAAGCTACGAGGCCATTTCAACTGCCTTGGAGGAAGTGGATCTGCTCATTACAACAGGAGGAGTTTCTGTCGGTGATTTTGACCTTCTCCCGGATATTTATCAAAAAATTGGCGCTGATGTCTTATTCAACAAAGTGGCCATGCGCCCCGGTAGCGTGACGACCGTAGCGGTATATAATAACAAATTTTTATTCGGTTTATCCGGCAATCCATCCGCCAGTTATGTCGGCTTTGAACTTTTTGCAAGACCGATCATCCGCACCATGCTGTTTTCTGAACATCCGCATTTACGAAAAGAGACGGCACAATTGGCAGAGGACTTCTTAAAACCCAACCCATTCTCACGTCTGCTTCGGACCCGATTATTTTACGAATCCGGCCAGTTGAAGGTAATTCCTAGCGGTGTGGATAAATCCAATATTACAACAAGCTTGGCAGGTGCCAATTCACTGACCGTCTTACCTGGGGGGACCCGTGGTTTCCAAACGGGAGATTTTGTGGACATCCTTCTTCTCGATGACCAAGAAGGATGCAAATGGCCTTGGTGAAGCCCTTTATTTTTCAGGTGGTTGGCTACCAAAATAGAGGAAAAACGACCTTCATAACGAATATTATCAAAAAGCTTCGTGCAGCAAAATTAGAGACAGCCGTATTAAAACATCATGGACATGGCGGAAAACCAGATGTCACTGGCATGAAGGATTCCAATAAACACTTTCAGGCAGGGGCGGCCGCTTCACTTGTTGAAGGAGATGGAACGATCGAGTTGCTCGGCAATTTCAAAGGGGAAGCCTCTATCACTGAGCTGATTCAATTACTGTGTCTATTTCTCCCTGATGTGATTTTAATTGAAGGTTATAAGCAGGAGGACTTTCCTAAGGTCATTTTAATCAAAGAAGAAAGTGACCTTCTGTTATTGGAACATCTTACTAATGTCAAAGCTGCGGTGGCTTGGCCTGAATGCCTGGAACGAACCAGGAATCATGCTTCAGTACCCGTCTTCCCTTTGGATTCGGATCAATTCATTGCATGGTTTTTAGAACAAATATGAAGGAGTGCACAATGTTCATTCAATTTCCCATAGAAAAACGCCGTAAGATGATCGAAAGTATCCAAGAATATGTATATCAGGAACATGGCAAGGAAATCGGAGAAATCGCTGCTGAAAATCACTTGCAGTTCATTTTCGAAAATATTGCTCCCTTTATTTATAATGAAGGTATCAAAGATGCTAAAAAAGTCATAGAGGACAGATTAGGAAATATCGAAGAAGATTTGTATTCATTGGAACGTCCAATTGATTAAAATGAAAAAACAGCATCATAATCGATGCTGTTTTTTTATGTTCATTGTTCGGTCAGAATAAGCGGACCGTTTTTCGTAATGGCAATCGTATGCTCGTATTGAGCCGAGTATTTCCCATCTGCAGTGGATGCCGTCCATCCATTCGGATTCCGGCTTGCTTTATATGTACCTACGTTTACCATTGGCTCGATGGTGAATACCATGCCTTCCTTAAGACGCGGACCTTTATTCGGCAGTCCATAATGCGGAACCTGCGGCTCTTCATGAATAACATTTCCTATCCCGTGTCCGATGAAATCACGAACGACAGAGAAGCCTTCAGCTTCGACATACGTTTGTATGGCATGACCAATATCTCCAATCCGATTTCCTTCCACACATACTTCAATCGCCTTATATAAAGATTCTTTCGTCACATGCACTAAATGTTCGGTTTCCTTTGAAACCTTACCGACCGTATACGTCCAGGCAGAGTCAGCAAGGGCCCCGTTATAATTGACGACCATATCAATCGTTACGATATCTCCATTTTTCAAAGGGGTCTTACGAGGGAAACCATGACAGATTTCTTCATTTATGCTGGCGCATGTCGCATACTCATACCCTTTGTAACCCTTTTGTTCCGGCTTCGCACCATGTTTTTTTAAGAACCCTTCAACAAATTCTTCTATTTCCCATGTTGTCACCCCAGGAACAATCAACTTTGCAATCTCCCTATGACAAGCTGCCAAAATTTTACCCGATTCATGCATCGCTTGAATTTCACGTGCAGATTTTAATACGATCAATAATGACACTTCCTTTTTTATTCGTCTCTCCTTTTATTTTACTGCAAAGATGGAAGTATATGAATCCTTTAAAATGAAAAATCCCGGCTGCTGCCGGGATTTTTCATTATTTCAATAAATTGAGCGATTCTCGGTTAAATGCCGGAAGATCTTCGGGTGTCCTGCTGGTTACAAGCTGGTTGCCGCAAACCACAACCTCTTTGTCCAAATATGTGGCACCTGCATACTCCATATCGACTTTAATGGATGTATATCCTGTTGCGTGGCGTCCTTCAAGTGTTTTGGCTGTAATCAGCAACTGCGGTCCATGGCAGATAGCAAATACAGGTTTTTTATCCTCCATGAACGATTTGGCGAAAGATACGAAGCGTCCGTCAGCACGCAGTTGATCAGGCGAGAACCCACCGGGGATGAATAATGCATCGAAATTTTCTGGTTTCACCGAGTCGATACTTTCATCAATCTCGACTTCTACCTCCCCTTGTTTCCCTTTAACAGTTTTCCCTTTTATCATTTCAATCGTCGTTACCGTATGGCCGGCTTCTTCAAATGCTTTTGCCGGTTCACTATACTCCGAGTCCTCAAACATATTCGTTACTACACATGCGATATTTTTACCCATAATAATTCATCTCCTCAATATTTGATCGAATGAACCTACTTTGTACTTTATTTATGTTCCCTCTGCCACCATAAATAAAACACATAATTGATTGTCCCTTTTGTTTATGAGTAAAATACCGCTATTTTTCCGACATCCCTTCGGCCGTTGCTATCCACCTTTTTATATATCAGAAAAAAGATAAGGGCAGCCTTTTGATCAATGTTTAGGATACTGGCCAACAACGTGTATCGCATTGATGATTCTTTTATTGATCCATTTCCTGTTTTCCTCTGTATTCAAATTTCCAAATATCCTTTTCCGCCATTCTTCCGTGGTTACATAGTAATTAGGCAGGTTATTGAATGATAATGTGATGATGTCATTTTTACATTTCCTGCATGAACAAAATGTTTGGTATTCCATACCTGATATTAAAACCTGCACCCATGTCACAACGATTTCTTCCATCACATTTGTATATTCTCTTTCCATAAATTCTCCTTCAAAAAGAAAAACCCGTCCATTCCTGACAGGTTTTCACCCATTTATAGCTGTCCGTGGAACAATTAGGATTTCAACTCTCCGGTTTTTCGCTCTTCCTTTTTTCGTTTCATTAGAAGCAACCGGCTTGAATTCCCCATGTCCTTTAGCACTGAACATTTCGGGATCCAATTCTTTATTTTCGAGGAGAAGTTTCATAAAATTCACGGATCGCATCACGCTCAGATCCCAGTTGGATTCATACTGGTAATTTTTAATAGGAATATTATCGGTATGTCCGCTTACGATAATGTTTCTGAGTAAATCCATGACCAGTAAATCCGAGATTTCCTTAGCGATTTTTCGGTTTTCACTTCTCACCTCAGCCACACCCGATTCGAACAGCACGTTTTCCCTAATTGAAATCAACATGCCTTCATCCGTAAGGTTCGTTCCCAATTTATCCGTTAAATCATTCTTTTGGATGTAGGCATTTACACGCTCCTGAACTTCCATAAGTTCTTCTTGCTCGTTTTTCCCTAGCTTTTCAAGATCTTCTGCACCTGTTCTTTGTTCTGGTGACGTCGGCTCATTGCTAGGGGAATCACTTGGGAAATCCATAAAACCCGTTCCGCTTGTAAAAACCTGGTTAAATACATTTGACAACTGCTGGAACCTTACTGCATCAACCGAACTTGAAGCGAACAAGACGATAAAAAGCGCGAGAAGCAATGTTAATATATCAGCATAGGGAACTAACCATGATTCATCGATATGCTCTTCATGCCTTTGTTTCTTTTTGCGCCTAGCCATCTTCTCTCACATCGCCTTCTAACCACTTTTTACGATCTCCAGCAGGCAAATATGATGTTAATTTCTGTTCAATCGTTCTTGGCGCTTCCCCTTCGATGATCGATAAAATACCCTCTATCATCATTTCTTTGATTCGGACTTCCTGCCGCGATTTCCGTTTGAGCTTATTGGCAAATGGATGCCATAACACATACCCCGTGTAAATCCCCATCAAGGTTGCGACGAACGCGGCAGATATGGCATGTCCCAATGCCTCCGTATCAGCCATATTACCCAATGCAGCAATCAGTCCGATTACCGCACCCAATACGCCAAGCGTCGGGGCGTATGTACCGGCTTGACTGAAAATCGCTGCCGCACTTAAATGACGTTCTTCCATCGCGTCTATTTCCTCTGCTAAAATATCACGAATATAATCGGCACTTTGACCTTCGACTGCAAGATTCAAGCCATTTTTCAAAAAGGTATTATCCACTTGATCCGAAATGCTTTCCAATGCCAATAAGCCTTCTTTCCTGGCAATGACCGCCCATTCCGAAAAGGTTTTTATTAAATCTTCAGGCTTTGTCAATTTTTGTTCAAAGAATAAAATCTTGAATATTTTTGGTAGTCTTTTTAATTCCGACAAAGGGAAAGCCGTTACGACAGCAGCTATCGTCCCTACAATAATGATCAAAATAGCCGCCGGGTTAATCAACGCCGTTACACTAACGCCTTTCAACACCATTCCGACTAAGATGGCCACAATACCCAGAACTACGCCCAAAACTGATGTTATATCCATAATACTCACCCATTCATTTAAAGTCACTTCTCCTCCTTATATCGGATGAAATTCAAAAAAAGTGAGGATTATTTTACTATTCGATTCCAATTTTCATTAAATCATCACAAAATCCACCAACTTTATTGCCTACATGAGCTTATTAAACAGCACATTTCATTTGTCCGGGCACAATATTCTTTCGAGAATAGAATTACAAGCTGGTTCCGTACGTAATTTTCTTATAACGTCTGGAATATGCGTTTTTACTCGTAAATTTTTTGGGTTTACTCGTGAGCTTCAGCATTTTACTCGTGAATTCCGTATAACACCTGACATTTGTTCTTTTCACTCTTCAGTTTTTCCGAAAAGAAAAAAAGGACAAAGCCCGTCAGCTTTGTCCCTGTTCTTGTTTTACCTGTTTTCTTCCTATCAACCATTTTATGATGGGTGAAAGAAAAAATAAAATGAATAAGATCCTGAATAAATGAAAGCTTGTGACAACGGATAAATCCACATGCACAGACATGGCTGTGACTGCCATTTCGGCGACGCCGCCTGGCGCCATGCTCAAAAATAATTCATTCGCCTGTAAAGATAGGATCGGGGCAAACTGAATGGAAAGATAATAACAAAATCCAATCAATAGAACATTACTTACGAATACGGCCCCGAACATCTTTCTGAAAAGTCGGGGATTATCAACCTTCAGTGTGTAGCCTAAATGTGCGCCGATCAACAATTGTGACAAGTTCAACCAAAAGTCTGGAATCTGCGGGGCACCTGGGCCTACTAAATTGAATAGTGCTGCAGCCATGAGAGGTCCTAGTAAAAAAGGGAGCGGAAAATTCGCTTTCTTTGTGATGAAGATGAATAATAGCAAGGTTAACAACATCATGATGGCTAATTTCCAATCATATTCAAATAAGAAAAACGGCCGCTCCGGTATGGCCATTACCGCATCTGATTCAACTGACATTACATGTGTTACAATCCAAGGAACAATGGATATCACCAGGATGACACGAAGTGTTTGCATAAAACCTACAACCGTTTCATCACTATCCTTCATTTCCTCACTTAAGACCACCATCTGGGAAAGACCTCCAGGAAAACTACCAAGCATGGATGTGCCTAAGGATAAGTTCATTCGTTTCCCGACAAACCAGCCAGTCAACACTGTAAATGAAATGATTGCGATTGTCGTAAAAAGCATAACAGGCAGATATTCAAACATCTCATTTAACGATTGTTTCGTGAATGAACTGCCCAGTTGTAAACCTAGAATGACCAATCCAGTACTTCTAAAGGTTTTAGTCCATAACAGGTACTTCCTTAACTTCACTTTCGCGATCATCACGACGAATAATGGTCCAAGCATCCATGGCAAGTATATTCCAAGGCTATCAAAAGCATAACCACCCAGGAAAGCTAGAAAAGCTGTAAAAATGACTCTAAAACTCTTACTCTCGATTAAATTTGCACTCACAAAATTACCTTCTTTATCTAAGCGGATTTTCATCTATATCTTAACATAAAATAAGCTGATTCAAAGCTGCCATCCACACTTGTTTTCGACTTGAGCGAGGGGTGCAGTGGTGAAATATATTAAAAACGGCACATATGAGGGAACAATATTTTGCAGCATCCAGTTTACGTCTTACAATAAGCAGAATGTTGGCGCCATTAGCCATTCCGATGTAAGGATTGATTGGTTACAATTGGACATTTGCCGTTTTTGGCGCGCTTGCCATCGCCAGTGCACTTTTATAATTCATCATGTTTTCGCTCTATGAAAAGGAATAGCTCAACACTTCCACCATTTACTAGATTTCCCACCCCCACAAACTCGATATAAAAGGTAGAATGAGTATATAGGGGTCAAACTCTTATGGAGGGGTGACTAGATGTTATCAAATACAGAAATAGGCATTGACTTAGGAACTGCAAATACGCTAGTTTACAGTAAAAATAAAGGAATCGTATTTAATGAGCCATCTGTGGTGGCCATTGATATAGAGACTAATAAAGTATTGGCAGTCGGTGTGGATGCAAAAAACATGATCGGGAAAACACCTGGAAATATTGTGGCAATCCGTCCGCTTAAGGATGGTGTCATTGCGGATTTTGATGTGACCGCGCAAATGCTTCGGGAAATCATGAAAAAAGCAAGTAAGGCCCTAGGTTTATCGATACGCAAACCTAGTGTAGTGGTCTGTACACCATCAGGTTCCACATCAGTTGAGAGAAGGGCCATTCAGGATGCAGTCAAAAGCTGCGGAGCGAAACAGGTCCACCTTATCGAGGAACCAGTAGCAGCAGCAATCGGTGCGGGCCTGCCTGTCGAAGAGCCCATTGCCAATGTTATCGTTGATATCGGCGGTGGAACGACTGAGGTCGCAATCATCTCTTATGGCGGCGTCGTTTCTTGCAATTCAATCAGAATTGGCGGAGATCAATTGGATGAAGATATCAGCCAATATGTTAGAAAAAAACATAATGTGCTGATTGGGGAAAGAACAGCCGAGGAAATAAAAAAAGAAATCGGCTACGCACTCGTTAAACATTCCGTGATCACCATGGAAGTCAGGGGCCGCGATCTTGTAACGGGTCTTCCTAAGCCGATTACAATATCATCCACTGACGTCCAGGAAGCCATTCAGGAATCGCTGCTTCATATACTAGAAGCAATCAGGGCCACTTTGGAAGATTGTCCTCCTGAATTGAGCGGGGATATCGTCGATCAAGGTGTCATCTTATCCGGCGGAGGTGCACTTCTCAACGGGATACAAGAATGGCTGACGAATGAAATTGTCGTCCCAGTCCAACTTGCAGATAACCCGCTTGAATCAGTTGCCATCGGAACCGGGCTTTCACTTGAGGTCATTCACAAATTACAAAAAGCCGTGTACTAAAAAAAAGAAACCCCAACTTGGGGTTTCTTTTTTTTCATTCCAGGCTGATGTCCCCCATGATGGAAACAGCAATCTCACGTTAAATAACTTCCCTGAAATATTTTACCTCGTTTGAGTAGAGAATAAGGAAAAGGTTTTTTTACGTTCGACAGCATGCATTACTGTTTGGATAGGAATCAATCCCGCAGGACCTATTGCATGCAATGTTACATAACTTGTGTTATAATGTAATTATGTTACATTGGCAAGAGGAGAAGATCTATGGAATATGTAGAAGCCTTTAAGGATATCAATCAAATCAGCAAAATAAAAACATACTTACGCGCTCACTCCAGTCGGGATTATTTATTGTTTGTACTCGGCATCAATACAGGTATGAAGATAAATGAAATGCTCGAAATCACCGTCGCCAGCGTTCTGGATGAAACGGGCAAAATCAAGGAGTTCTATGAGCAACGGACGGAAAATGACGAAGTCAACCAAATTTATTTGAACCTGAAAGTCCGTACCGCCTTACAAGAATACCTTAAAGGCTCGAAGGTTATCGAAGGTCAATTTTTATTTCTTTCCCCTAAGACAAAAAAGCCGATTACACGTCAACAGGCACATCGAATCATCCATGATGCTGTGGAAGGTGCAGGGCTGACAGGCAAATTCGGAGCAAGTTCGATGCGTAAAACTTTTGGCTACCATGCCTATAAACAAGGAGTGTCACTGGCCTTGATACAGAAGCACTACCATCATTCCAGTCCATCGGAGACATTAAAATACATCGGCATATCAAAGGAGAAGAAATTCAAGACGAACATTGACGTTAACTTATAAACATTCTGCTATCTTCTATTACTCTAACCAACATTTTAAGGAGGAATTCCAGTGAAAATTAGAGAAAGTGAACTTCCTGGTATTGGCCAAAAATTCGAAATCATAACGAGAAATGATGAAAAGTTAGTAATCGTCATTCACGATGACGGCCGTCGGGAATTATACCATTTTGATAATGAGCATGAAGATGTCATATCAAGCATCACCCTTAACGATCAGGAATCCCGGCAAATGGCTTCCATCATAGGCGGCATGGTTTATAAACCACAAGCACTTGAAACGATTGAAATGTCATTGGGTGACTTGGTGATTGAATGGTTCAAAGTCGAACCGGGTTCAAAGGCCATCAATCAAACGATCGGATCGATTGATATCAGGAGCAATTATAACGTGACCGTCATCGCCCATTCTAAAAAAGGAAAAAAACAACTGAATAATCCTGGTCCTGACTCCATCATCGAAACAGGCGATACCCTTGTGATATCCGGTGAAAGAAAAGATATCCGTAACCTTATAAGAGAATTATTGACCGACGAAAGGAGTGACTAAGCTCATATGGACCATTTAGTCTTTGAAGTGGGAACTGCCCTACTTCTAGTAGCATTAGCTGCTCTCGTTGCAGGTAAATTCAAAATATCAAATGTTCCACTATTAATTATCATCGGGATGCTCGTTGGCCCCCATGCCCCGCACTTCGGATTAATTGACCTGCGTTTCATTGAAAGTGATGAAATCTTAGCATTCCTCGGTCGTGTCGGTATTTTATTCCTTCTGTTTTACCTAGGGCTTGAATTTTCCGTCAAAAAGCTTATGAAGTCCGGGAAAAATATCGTGACAGGCGGAACCTATTACATTTTAATCAACGTGGGAATGGCCTTGCTGTACGGTTTCCTGCTTGGCCTTCCATTAAAAGAGGTTCTGATATTAACCGGGATCATCAGTTTTTCTTCAAGTGCCATTGTGGCAAAGGTACTTGTGGACCTTAAAAGGACCGGTAACAATGAAACCGAGCTAATCCTTGGCATCATCATGTTTGAAGATATCTTCCTCGCTGTTTATTTATCAGTCGTATCCGGATTGGTATTAAGCTCTTCTGGTTCCGTTTGGGGAACATTACTTTCTACATTTATCGCGATTGGGTATATGCTGATATTTTTTGTTATCGCCCGGAAAGCATCTGGGGTCCTTAACAAATTATTCAACATAACCTCCGATGAGATTTTTATCATCGTTGTGTTCGCATTACTATTCTTCATTGCCGGTTTCTCGGAAACGATTCATGTTGCGGAAGCCATCGGTGCATTACTGCTCGGCCTAGTCTTTTCTGAGACGGAACATAGCGACAGGATTGAGAAACTTGTCATTCCCTTCAGAGACTTCTTCGGGGCCATATTTTTCTTCAGCTTTGGCTTGAGTATCGATCCGACGACCCTTGGTGGAGCTGTCTGGATGGTTCTTGGAGCCGTCATCATCACCATAATCGGTAACTTTGCCGCTGGTATGATTGCCGGACGCAAATCCGGTTTATCTCACAGAGCTTCCGCAAACATCGGTTTAACGATCGTTTCACGCGGCGAATTCTCCATTATTTTAGCCAACTTAGGCATTGCTGGCGGTTTAATGCCTATACTAACCCCGTTTGCGGCACTTTATGTTTTGACCTTAGCGATTCTTGGGCCGATCCTTACAAAAGAATCCAAACACATCTATAACATCCTAAATAAAGTCTTCAAATGGACCCCTCCGAAGGTTCAAAAGGAACATGGAAAAGAAGTGCAATAGTGAAAAAAGGCCAGACATTGCTGTCTGGCCTTTTCAGTTTGTAGACAAAAGGGGTTCGGAATTAAAAATTCCGAACCCCTTTTGAAATTCCCTTTGAAATTTTGACCAAAGGTTAAGAGATTTGGGCTCTTCGAGCCACTATGTTAAGCCATTTTAGGACCTTGCCATGTCCAAGTGGCCATCTTCTTTAAATTAATGGCAGCGAAAGTAAGCATCGCTTGCATCGACAATTTTTTAAGTCCCCTTAAAGTAGTCCAACGCATACCATGCTTTTCTTTTGCATCTGCGAATACACGCTCAATCGTTTCTTTGCGTTTCGCATATATAGGTTTTACCTCTTGATGATGACGCAGATGATCTGCTTCTTCCACATATGCTTGCCAAATATGCCGTGTCACTACTTTTTGATGGTCTTTGCTTTCTGTACACCGTGATAAAAATGAGCATGTTGCACAAATTTGTTTTGGCGATTTGTACTCGCGATAGCCCTCTTTATTTGTTGTTGTGTACTTTAAAGTTTCGCCCGAAGGGCAAAGGTAACAATCAAAGTGTTCATCGTAAACATAGTCATGTTTGCGAAAGAACCCTTCTTTTGTACGAGGACGTGTATAAGGTAAAGCAGGTGTGATTTCTTTGTTAAATAGGTAGCTTGTAATCGCTGGTGTTTTATAAGCTGCATCTGCTGCAACTGCTTCTGGTTTTCCAACTTTCTCAATCACTTGCTCAATAAGTGGCTCCAAAATATGACTGTCATGTGTATTACCAGGTGTTACAATCGTTCCCAATACAAAACCGTTGCGGTCTGCGGCCGCGTGGAATGAATAGGCAAACTGTTTTGTTCGTTCATCTTTCACATAGTAGCCACTCTCAGGATCCGTAGTACTTTCTTTAATTGCTTTGGTTTCTTCCTTATCAAATTTATCTGGTGGAAAAGGCTTCTTACCATGGTTTTCACGATCTTGATTTATTTCATCTTGAAGACGCCCTTGATATGCTCGTGTTTCTTTGCGTACGATTTTCTTTTCAAATTTGCGCTTATTCGCATTGGCTTTCACATGTGTGGAATCGACGAATACGTGTTCAGCACTTATTAACTTTCTATCAGCAGCTGTCATTAAGATGCGATAGAAAATCTGTTCAAACAGGTCTGTATCTTTAAAGCGTCGCTCATAATTTTTCCCGAACGTTGAGAAATGAGGTACTTTATCATGGAAACCATAGCCTAAGAACCAACGGTAAGCCATATTTGTTTCAGCTTCTTCAATCGTTTTACGCATGGAACGAATACCGAAGGTATATTGAATGAATGTCAGTTTAACTAAAATAACTGGATCAATACTTGGGCGTCCTACCTCTGAATACATATCTTTCACCAAGTCATAAATGAAAGTGAAGTCAATAGAAGCCTCAATTTTACGAACCAAATGATTCGCCGGCACCAGTTGATCTAAAGTAATCATTTCAAGTTGGTCTCGCTGAATAGAATTATGTTTCGAAAGCATCCTCATCACCTCAAGTTTTAATAGTTCTATTTTAAAACAAAAAAGACTATAGACAAAAGGAGTTCCATCTAAAATTTAAAACATAGTTGATTGGAACGGAAGGTGCGAGACTCCTGCGGGAATAGCGAGTCCAAGGGAGACCCCACAGGCGCAAGTGCGCCGAGGAGGCTCCCGGACCGCCCGCGGAAAGCGAGTGCCTGAAGTGGAAATCAACGTCCAAATTTGTACAAGCCAAAAAAAAACTGTAGACAAACTCGATTTTCATCGAGTTTGTCTACAGTCTGAAAAGGCCAGACATTGCTGTCTGGCCTTTTTTCTGTTTACCATTTACAACTCACTTCCATGATTTTTCGAATATTATTATCCTTGTTATAAAGGGGGCATAAAATCATACTAGTAGTAGTGTTTGGCCGTATTATTCATAGGCTTAAAGTATCAACAGTACCTATTTACAGTTAATCGCGAAACTTTCGAGATTTAGGGATACTTGCTGTACGAATCTTCACTCCCGGTTTTTCTAGGCATGATACTCGCCATTCCCCGAATTCTGCAAAACCTTTAAAAAAATGGGCATTGGTAAGTGAATTGGCTAAGGTTGGTCATCCTTAATGAAGCATTTAAAAGCCTCTTTCCAAATTTGTTTTTGGTTATTACGGAGCAAATGGATCAACCACGTTACATTCGATCGCTGGAGTAGTTGCAGGTTATGTCATTGTCAAAAGCTTCTACAAGCGTGCGGATTAGAGCTTTCAATTTCTTTTCTTTTTAGGATTAACTTACAGTAACAGAGGGAAAAGAAGCAGATAACCTAAGTAACTATTCAGGAGTGATGCCCAGATGAATAAGTCGATAAAATTTTCAAAGAAACTGATTAAAGAAATAAAGGAAGATCGTGTGACGGGCCTGGCAGCAGAACAAGCTTATTACTATTTACTGGCACTATTCCCTTTGCTCATTTTACTGCTGTCCATATTACCTTATCTGAACATCGATATTCAGACAGCCCTTGACACGATAAAAACCTTCATGCCTTCGGAAACGATGGAAGTCATCGAGAAAAATATCATCAATATATTATCTGAACGGAACGGTGGCTTACTGACTTTTGGTTTCCTTGGCACCATATGGTCAGCTTCCAATGGAATGAATGCGTTCATCCATTCCATGAATATCGCCTATGATGTTGAGGAAACAAGGAATTTCATTAAAGCCCGTTTCATTTCCATTGTATTGACATTAGGCCTGGTTGTAGCATTCATCGTCATGTTGGGTCTCCCCGTCTTCGGAAAAGTCATCATCGATTTATTACAGCAAGTCATTCCGATCCCTGAAGAAACGCAAATATTATTCAGCTTATTACGGTGGGTTATCGCGGTTGTGATCATCTCACTTGTCCTGGCCTTTTTATATCGCTTTGCACCGAATAAAAGTTTTCCCATTAAACATGTCATCCCAGGGGCAGTGACCGCAACTGTACTTTGGCTGGGAATATCACTTGGATTTTCATTCTATGTCAGTAACTTTGCCAACTACTCTTCCACTTACGGCAGTTTAGGAGGCGTCATCATCTTGATGCTATGGCTGTATTTGAGTGGTCTGATCTTTGTGGTAGGCGGAGAAATCAATGCAATTCTTCATCGTCAAAATTCCATTCCAAAAAAACCATCGCGGACGATCGTTCATCCTGTCCCGCTTAAAAGGTAAATCATGAAAAGCGGCTGTCCCATTCGGACAGCCGCTTTCCTATTCATCCCTTATTGACAAACTCTTCATATCTTTCATCATGGGTCAGCCATGCAGCGTATTTCCGCTTCATGTATTTTTCCGCTTCCGCGAATGTATCGAATGTTTTTTTCTGTTGTTTTCCGTTAATTTCAACTATCCATTCCTCTTCTTCATCCTCATAGATGAATATGTCCTGTTTGTCTCTCGTTGAATATAGGCAACCCTCGGGGGATTCTTTTACATTCAATTGATTCTTATGTGCGTCTCGTTTAAGGGGCTCGGCATAGAAGGTCTTTTCGACATATTGGCTATATGCCTTTTCGGACATGGTACAACCAGCGGCTTTTTGGTGGCCGCCTCCATCGTACTTGCCAGCAACCTCAGAAACATCTATATCATCGTGGATTGTCCGGAAGCTGATTCTTTTACTTCCTACCATCAGGATGGCTATATAATCCAGATGTGAGAACTCTTTCGACAATTCATTACCCAATTCTGAGTGGTATGACTCTGCATGGACCACACCAGCTGTATGGGGACCGACAGTAGCCTGATAGACTTCTCTTTTTTTCCTGTTTATGTACCGATCTACCCGACTCTCTTCAACATTCAGAAGGGTTTGCTCCACTTCGTCAAAAGTAAAACTTTCAGCCGTCGACAACTTATTTGCGATTTTCATTTCGAATTCCTCTATCGGAATCATGAAAAACAGGTCATTCAATCGTTTTGCCGTTGTATTTTTATTGACTTCCCATTCCCAGGTATCGTATTGACGGACCAATTCAACGAATTCAGCGACAATGCTTGAAGGTTCCAGCAATTTATTTTCAACTGCATACTGATAGAATAATGATGTCGCTGCCGTCTGTTTACCATCTTCCTGTTCGACAGTTACAGATGCCCAATCATGTTCGTTCAAATGCAGTGCTGACTTATGATGATCAATCAGCAGCGCCTTGCCTCCATCTTCCACAAACTGAGTAATCATTTTTTCGTTATCTTCATCAACCGATAGATCAGTAACGATCAATGTATCTTCAATCTTAGCCTGCTCAAGAAATACTCCTACATTCTGATTAAGGCGACCAATCGAATTATAACTAACCACTACTTCTTCTCCGAATGCCAGCTTAGCTACAATGCCGCAGCCGACTCCATCTAAATCATTATGTGTAAAGAGATGGTACACACAAACCCCTCCTAATAACTAATAAATTTACTTTTCCCTAAAGTCATGAATTTCAATTGCAATCTTTACAATTGTAGCATAATCATATCCGCATATTTTAACATGCTTCCATTACGTGATGCTTTTGTTCGGTTTTTTTTTCGAAAATCCCCTAATGATTCTTTATTTCCCATAATTCTTACCACTTGCGCCCTCTCCATCCTTCTAAGTTTGATTGGAGTCGCATCCATAAACGTCGCGTTGTTAGAATTGGAAATGAGCCAGAAAGCAGAAATCAAACAATCGGCCATGCTTGATAAGATCACCCGGTCCGTTAAAGGATTGACCGTTTTTTTATGGGCTTCAAGAAAACGTCCATACTAGAAGGGAAAATATCCGAGGAAGTGCACAGCAACAAATGAAATTGCCAATGTAGCTTTCATCATAGAAGAGAATGCCGCTTCCTTTGTAGAGGTTGCGGTGAGTGTCGAAGGTCAGCATTGCTAATCGATCAAATGGTTAGGAACTTTACGAACTCTGAAGAATTGCTTAATGGTTTAAGAAAGTTAACATGATCCGGCACATCAAAAAAAGCCGCAGGAATGTAATCCCTGCGGCTTCCTTATGTGAAATCACTGTTCTATCAATTTTCCAAGGTTGGCCATTTCAATGGCACTAACAGCAGCTTCATAGCCTTTGTTACCTGATTTTGTTCCTGCACGTTCAATGGCTTGTTCAATATTCTCAGTTGTCAGCAAACCGAAGATAACCGGTACACCTGTTTCCAATGAAACGGAAGCCATGCCTTTAGCTGCTTCATTACAGACATAATCATAATGTGAAGTGGCACCCCTGATTACCGTTCCAAGACCGATTACTGCATCATATTTACCTGTATTCACAAGTTTCTTAGCAATTAACGGAAGTTCAAAAGCACCCGGGACCCACGCGATGTCAACATCATTCTCATCAACGCCATGACGCTTAAGGCCATCCAATGCCCCTCCTAAAAGCTTGCTTGTGATAAACTCATTAAATCTTCCTACCACGATACCGACTTTCAATCCTGATCCGATTAATTGTGCTTCAATAGTTTTCCCCATGTCCAATTCCTCCTAATTTTTAAAAACAATATCATTTTTTTATGTTAAGATTTAATTCCTTAAAACCCTTCAAGCTTTTGGGATGTTCAGTTCAAGTTCCTGTTTCCCGATTGTATCATTTTGTTGAAGATACCGAATCAAATCGGCTATCGTAATGAATTTCAGGTTGAATTTATCAGCGATGACTTCTAAATCGGATACGCGGGCCATCGATCCATCCTCATTCATGATCTCACAAATGACACCAGCTGGAGCGGCACCGCATAACTTTGCCAAGTCCACCGATGCTTCCGTATGTCCTGCCCTTCTTAATACGCCGCCTTCTTTAGCGACTATCGGAAAAGTGTGACCAGGCCTTTGGAAATCTTCAGCCACCGAATCTTCATTAAGAAGCTCAAGGATGGTCAAGGACCTTTCAAAAGCACTGATTCCTGTAGAGGTGCTTTTATGATCGACACTTACCGTAAAAGCTGTGCCATGATGATCGGTATTTTCTCCTACCATAGGATGCAGTTTCAATTTCGCTGCCAGTTCTTCAGTGATGGTTGTACAAATCAAACCACGTCCATGAGTCGCCATGAAATTAATCGCTTCCGGTGTCGCCTTTTCGGCCAACACTACAAAATCCCCTTCATTTTCACGGTCTTCATCATCGGATACGATTACTACCTTTCCAGCCTTCAAATCTTCTATTGCTTCTTCTATTGTATGGAACATCATTACACCGCCCTTTTATTAGAATCCATGCTCTGCCAAAAACTCTAAATTCAGTCCTGGTTTTGGATTGCCATTTTTCATTTGATGTATTATATATTTCCCTATCATATCGTTTTCGATGTTAACTATATCACCAGCCGTTTTTTGTCCCAATATGGTGTCCTGATGAGTCAATGGAATCAATGATACAGTCAAAAGGTTCCTTTCAATCCCAAATATCGTCAAGCTCGTTCCATCAATGGCCACGGAACCTTTTGGAATGCAAAAAGTACTAAGCCCTTCTTCCAATTGGATTACATAATATACGGCATTTTCTTTCCGTTCTTTTTTTATGATTGTTCCGGTCCCGTCGATATGACCTGAAACAAAATGACCTCCAAACCTTCCCTGTGCACTCATGGCTCGTTCGAGATTTACAGGTGATCCCAATTTTAACGTCCGGATCGAGGAAGCTTTGACCGTTTCCGGCATCACATCGACCGTAAACAAACTTTTCGTGAAGGACGTTACCGTTAAGCAGACCCCGTTGACTGAAATACTATCCCCCAGATGCACATCTTCAAGGATTTTTTCAGAACGAATCGATAACTCCATACTGCTTTTTCCTTTTTTCAAGGAATGCACGGTACCGATATCCTCAATGATTCCCGTAAACATGTTTTTCCCCCTTTTATAAAATATAAAAAACCCCTTAGGATGACCTAAGGAGTTAGCAGGAGAAATGAGTGAAAAAAATTGTATACCTAAAAAGCCTAATATTTTCATTTCGAAAAATTAGGCGTACGTATACACTTGGGTTCCACACGTCCTTCTCCCATCCAGACTGTACTGTCGGCTTTGGAATCTCACCAAATCCTGCCTTTAACAGGCTCGCGGGCTTAGAATTTCTTCATCACCGCCGGTTGGGATTTTCACCCGACCCCGAAGGACTAAAATAATATGAATCTTTGAATATTTTATCACCATAAAGTGAAGATGTAAAATTTCTAACCTTAAATGGTTCAATTGTTACAGGAACTTCCTCTCTTTATGGAAAAATGACCCCCAAGTACCCCCGGTGTGCTCCAAAAAGGTTAACCAGGCTAAATATGTGGAATAAGCTTAGCAGGATCACAATTCATACAAGGAGGAAGCCCATGATTATTTCCATCATAAACTTGATTTTCTATCTGTTCGTCGTCACGATGAATTTTTTAGCCAATTCCCTGCCATTGAACGGCCAAACATCAGGAGAGATTTCCGATAAACTGGATGTCCTTTTCACTCCTGCCGGTTATGTATTTTCCATATGGGGCTTAATCTATTTTCTGCTCGCCATCTGGGTATTCAGGCAGTTTTTAAGTAAACATCAAAACAGCCCTGCTTATAAGGCATCCTTTCCATGGTTCGCTTTAAGCTGTGTCCTAAATGGCGCTTGGCTTTTGGCTTGGCACTACGAGCACTTTCTGTTATCCGTATTCATTATCATTGCTCTGTTTGTTACTTTAGTGGTCATTTATACAAGTATAAAAAAAGTGGAGCACACTACTTTCGACCTATTTCCGTTTTCCGTTTATACAGGCTGGGTAAGTGTTGCAACCATCGCTGACATTTCTTATTACCTCACCTATATCAAATGGGACGGTTTTGGGCTTTCCAGTTTAACCTGGACGATTGTCCTGCTGATTGCAGCAACAATCCTGGCCTTTGTCTTTGCAGGTAAAAACCGGGATTGGTGCTATCCACTCGTATTCGTTTGGGCGTTCATAGGCATCGGGATACGAAATATCGCCGCCTATCCGGTAATCACAGACATTTCTTATATCCTGGCAGCCATCACTTTTATCGTATCCATCACCATATTCATTAAAAATAGAAGGAACTGAATAAGGAATATGGTAGTTAAAATGCTTGCTGAAGATCTTGCCAGACGTCCTGCCAAGCTTCAAGGCCAACTGAGAGACGGACCAGTTGGTCACTGATGCCCATTTGTTCACGCGAATCTTCAGGAATGGCAGAATGCGTCATGGTAGCGGGATGCTGGATCAATGTTTCGGCATCCCCCAGACTGACAGCAATTTTGATAAGTTTCAATTTATTGAGGAATTCCTGTGCATTCTGTTTTGTGCCATGCAATTCGAAAGAGATAAGACCGCCGCCATGTTTCATCTGTTTTTGCATTATATAATGATCCGGTGAAGCATCATCACCTGGATAATATACCTTTTTCACCTTTGGATGTTTCTTAAGTTCATGAAAGATTGCCATTGCATTGTCCGAATGACGGTCCATCCTGACAGGCAAGGTCTTTAACCCCCGCAATAGTAACCAAGCATCGAATGGTGAAATGATTCCACCGATATCTTTCTGTGTAGTCCCAGCTACATGATTCATGAATTCCTTTTTACCGACGACAAGGCCCGCAACGACATCCCCATGCCCGCAAAGATATTTCGTAGCGCTATGAAGGACGATATCACAGCCATATTCAAGCGGTCTCTGTAGGTAGGGCGTCGAAAACGTATTATCGACTACGACCGTCACATTATATTCCTTCGCAACTCTCACCACCATCTGTAAGTCAATCAATTTCATCGTCGGATTGATCGGGGTTTCTACATATATGCAGGTCGTTTCCGGCCGGATCATATTCCTTACCTGTTCTTCTGTATCCATTTCACAAAAATCATGAGTGATGCGGTATTTATTTTTCATTAGCTGCAGAAGGCCAAATGTACAACCATATAACCCCTGTGAGCACAGGATGTGGTCATCTGTTTTTGTTAACGCAAAAAGTACTGCTGAAACGGCAGCCATGCCTGAACCGAAAGCAAGGCCAGCTTCCCCGCCTTCCAAAGCGGCAATCTTTTCTTCAAGCACTTGTACCGTTGGATTTCCAAGGCGAGAATAAATATATCCATCTTCCATACCGGCAAAACGCCTTTCCCCTTGCTCGGCATTTTCGAAAGTGAATGTCGAGGTTTGGAATAAGGGTGTTGCCAAGCTTCCTAAATGCTTCTTCGAGTCATATCCTTCATGGATGACTGCAGTTTCAAACTGTTTATACTTTCCTGTCATACCGTCTCCTCCTAACCTATGTCTATTGCTATCATATGTCAAAAAACCATATAAAGGAAGCGTTTTCATTCATGATTATCCCTCATTTATGAACTCCTGAATTTAGTAAATATGATATAGTTTAACAATCTAATATTTATAGTTGAAGATTTTGGGAGTGCAAAAGATGAACAAATTCATTTTTGGTTTTCTGGTCATTTTAACGACTGCTTTAATGGGGTCATCATTCGCAATAGGAAAAATTGGTTTAGCATATACTTCCCCCATGTTACTTGCAGCGATTCGTTTCATCCTAGCAGGTTTCATCATGGCCATTGTCGTTAAGCTCATCAAGCGCCCGCATCCAAAAAAGATTATGGATTGGACGAAATTGAGTATCATCGGTTTTTTCCAGACAGCTGGTGTCATGGGATGCATCTTTGTAGGTTTAAGGACCATTTCAGCCGGGGAACTTTCGATCTTGACATTCATGAACCCATTATTAGTGGTCATTTTTGGCACGTTATTTCTTAGAACGTTATACACCCTCCAACAATGGTCAGGGGTTTTGCTCGGCTTTATCGGCGTGTTTATCACAATGGGCGCACATCTTGATTTGAAGACCGGCACCCTCCTTGGATTGATGTCAGCCATTTCCTGGTCGATTGCAACCCTATTGATGAAAAATTGGGGACATACTTTCGACACTTGGGTCATGTCAGCCTATCAAATGCTGTGCGGGGGTATTCTCCTGCTCATTGGATCATTTCTTTTTGAACAGCCCTTTTTCAAGATTACCCAGGCATCCATCATTATTTTGTTATGGCTGGCCATCATGGCATCCATCGTTCAATTTTCGGTTTGGTATTTCCTATTACAAAACGGTGATCCAGCAAAAACAAGCGCTTTCCTATTTCTAGCTCCCTTTTTCGGTGTCCTATCTGGCTACCTCTTGCTGGATGAGCCTGTTCACTGGTATGTTGCAGTTGGAGGATCGCTCATTTTCATCGGCATCTTTTTGGTTAACTGGGAAGCCCACCATATTCAGGCAGTGGAAAAGGCATGTAGTGTGGATTCTGCAAAATGAGCAACTTTCTAATTTTAAATCTTAACGGGCATTTATAAAAAAAGAGACAGCCGCCATGGCTGTCCCTTTTTCCGAATCATTCATCGACTACGATGTTTCCACCATAGAAGGTTACTCTCGTTAATGGAATCTCCAGTTCACGAGCCATTTTTTTCAACTCTCGCTCTTCTCTTTCCGTTACGATTGAAATGACAGTGCCATCTGCACCTGCACGCCCAGTTCTCCCGGATCTATGGATATATTGTTCAATGTTGTCAGCCATATCAATATGAACGACCGCAGTAAGACCTTTAATATCAAGCCCCCTTGCCGCTACATCCGTTGCTATCAGCATTGGGGATTTTCCGGAACGAAGCTTGCGCAGCGCTTTCTCCCTGTCAACTTTATTGGATTCACCGTGAAGCACGCCCATTTCAATACCTTTATAACTCAACTTTTCATGTAAGACGCTCAGCTCTGCTATATCATTCAGGAAGGCAAGGGCCTTCACATCTTTAATTCTTGTGATTTTCTCGAGAATCTTGGACTTTTCCCGTCTCTCAACAACAAAGTAAAGATGGTCCACCTTTGATTCCATTTTTTCATGCTTATCGACCTTGATCATTTCGGGTTCATTCATGAATCCCCGGGCCGCTTTTTCCGTTTCCTCTGGCAGGGTCGCTGAAAAAACCATTATTTGCCGGTCTTTTAGCGTAGTTTTAATAATATTATTGATCGTCCCCATATGCTCCGGAGTGATCAATTGGTCACCTTCATCAAGTACTATCGTCTTAACTTCATGCATCTTCAATTTCTTTTGGGCAATCAATTCGTAAATCCGTCCAGGTGTCCCAGCAATCACTTGTGGATGCTTCTTCAGTTTGTCCAACTGCCTTTTCACATTAGCACCGCCGATGAATGCTGCACCCGTTATGCCGCTTCCCTCTGACCAAATGCGAATTTCTTCATTGATTTGCATGACCAGTTCTCGTGATGATGCCAGAATCAAAGCTTGGGGCGATTTTTTTTCAGGATCTATTTTTTCCAGCAATGGCAGTAAATATGCTAATGTTTTTCCTGTACCAGTCGGTGATTCGGCCATGATATCTTTTCCCTCGACAATCACGGGAATCGCTTTCGTTTGAATCGGAGTAAGTTGTCCGAATCCGGACTTTTTCCAGACCTCTTGTATATATGATTTTCTATCGTTCACTAATGCAGGTAATTCGCTCATATCGTTCTCCTTTAATATAAAACTTTTCCTATCTTTCATAGTACCATTTATTCTTGTCCTGTAGCCAACGGAATACGAATTGTAACCGTCGTCCCTTTGTTTATCTCACTTTCAAAATGCATTTCCCCCTGAAGGCGATGAACGATCTTCCGGCAAATTGCAAGCCCAATCCCTGTGCCCTTTTCCTTCGTCGAATAAAAAGGCTCACCAATCCGTTCAAGGCGCTCGGGCACCATACCCATGCCATTATCACTCACGCTGACCACAGCTTGTCCATCGATGATTTGCAGCGATATATCAATCTTCCCATTATCCTCAATCGCTTCAATGCTGTTCTTGACGATATTGATTATCAACTGTTTAAGTTCAATTGAATCAGCCATAATATAAATCGGTTCGGCGGTTTTAACCCTGAACCCCATTTCGATATTATTCAAATTCGTTTCTGCTTTCATCAACGTGAATACCTGTTGTAAACTGTCGGCAAGATCGATCCTGCAAAATGCGACATCCTGTTTCTTCCCGAGAACCAAAAGTTCACTTGAGATAATATTAATTCGGTCAATTTCCTTCAACATGATATCAGAATGCAGCGGGTTTACTTCCTGGGTCATATCCATTAACTGTACAAATCCTTTTAACGATGTCAGTGGATTCCTTATCTCATGTGCGACGGCCGCAGCCAAATGTCCGATAACAGATAGCTTTTCAGACATGATCATCAATTCCTCTTCGCGCCGCAATTCAGTAATATCCCTAACGATTGCATATACTCCAAGCATTTCCGCTTGAACGATGATCGGTAAAAAGGTTACACGGATTATCCTTTTTTCATCACTACTATTTTGGATGGTCGTTTCGAATTTTACAGCCTCCCCTTGAAGGGACTGCATAAAGAATACAGAAACTTTATCACTTTCATTCCAGTTGATGAGATGATTCGCATTCTTGCCTTTCAAATTGTCACTATTATGACCTAACAGTTTTTCAGCCTCCGGGTTTATCGAAACGACATTTCCTTCGAGATTCAGCTCAAGGACACAATCCGGGTTATGCTTGAACAACGACTGATACTGTTCATCCTTCAGTATGAATTCCTGCTGGGACCTCAACATTTTCCCCGTCCAATACCTGATTATGAAGTATAGGAAAAGCCCAGTTATGAAAATGAACATCCACCCTTTGGAATGCTGAAACATTGCATATATCTGAACATCTGCGTTTGCCTGTGTCATAGAGATGTAATCCGTAACGAAAATCCATAAGACGCCAATGATTATATATATAATAGCCACTTTACATGCAATTTTATGAGATTGGTTCATGTTTTTTCCTTTGTATTGTTTTTGGTTTATTATTCCCAAATCACTCAAAAAAAGCCCTCATGTTTTCAACATAAGGACTCTATGGATATTGTACCATATATATTGCATTCATTGTTTTATATCGTTAAAAAATCCAGCAGCATTTTAACTGGAACTTCAATGATCAAGAGAGGTTTTTAATGGCTTGATTGAATTCTTCTTCTATATCTTTTGTAGGCTTGGCCGATAATAAGCTGAAAACGACCACCGCTATTGAACCAGCGATGAAACCAGGAATGATTTCGTATACTTCAGCGAACTTATCGATCATATCCCAGACGATCACGGTTGCCGTACCGACAATCATTCCCGCAAGGGCTCCCCATTTCGTCATCCGTTTCCAGTACAGGCTTAACAGAATGACAGGACCGAATGCCGCTCCAAAACCAGCCCATGCATAACCCACCAATTTAAGGATCGTACCGCTTGGATTAAAAGCCAACAATAGGGCAATGGCAGATATCGCCAATACACCAAACCGACCTACCAGCACTAATTCCTTATCAGATGCCTTCGGCCGAATGAACTGCTTATAGAAATCATCGGTCAAAGCACTTGCCGATACTAACAGCTGTGATGCAATCGTACTCATGACCGCTGCTAAAATCGCAGCCAACAAGAAGCCTGTAATTAAAGAAGGAAATAGTTCTTTTGCTAAAATGATGAAGACGGACTCAGCATTTTTTTCCCCTAAAGGACTGTTTGTCAGGTTAAAATAAGCTATTCCCACCAATCCGGTGAACATCGCTCCGACGATAGCAAAAATCATCCAGCCCATACCGATTCGCCGTGCACTTTTCAATTCTTTAACAGATGAAACCGCCATGAATCGAACGATTATATGAGGCTGCCCGAAATAACCAAGCCCCCATGCCAGAAGAGATATGATGCCAATGGTCGATGTTCCTTCAAATGCATGCAATAGGTTCGGGTTAATCGATTTTATTTCATTGAAGGTAGGATCCCAGCCACCAATATTTACAATCGTGACAACTGGTACTAGAATTAAGGCAATGAACATAATTGTACCTTGTACAAAGTCCGTCCAGCTAACAGCCAAGAATCCACCAAATAACGTATAAAGAATAACGACGCTCGCCGTCAGCCAGATGCCCCACCGGTAATCCAAATTGAAAGCCGAGCGGAAAAGCTCACCGCCTGCTACCATGCCTGAAGAGGTGTAAAAGGTGAAGAAAATTAAAATGACCGATGCTGATACCACTTTTAAGACACGGGAGCCATCTTTAAACCGATTTCCCAAGAAGTCGGGAATCGTAATCGAATTGCCGGCCACTTCCGTATATGTCCGAAGTCGCGGCGCCACGAATAACCAGTTTAAATAAGACCCTGCACACAGGCCGATGACAATCCAGCCAGCACTTAACCCGCTTATGTACATTGCACCGGGAAGACCCATCAACAGCCAGCCGCTCATATCGGAAGCACCTGCACTCAATGCAGTTACAGCTGGGCCCAAGTTCCGGCCGCCAAGCATGTAATCGGTTAAGTTGGCCGTTCTCCGATAGGCCAAATAACCAATTAACAGCATGCCTGCCATGTATATTCCAATTGATATTATAATTCCATATTCCAAAAATGAATCCTCCTATTTATAGGTTAATTTTCATCTTGTAAGCTTATCAGAAAAAAAAACATATGTTAAGAAGTTCTTGCACCTATCAACGATTTCACTTTCAATATAATTAAGAAAATTCATTTTATTAGATTAAATTATTAGGAGGAATACGCCATGCAATCCTATATCAATCAGCCAGATGGAGTCTTTCCCTCTGTTTGCTCTCTTGACTGCCCTGATCAATGCGGTTTACTGCTGCACAAAAAAGACGGGAAAATCATTAAAGTTCAAGGAGACCCTGATCATCCAGTCACCAAAGGGAATATTTGCAACAAAGTCCGAAACATGACTGCCCGCCTATATGACCCCAAGCGCTTAAAGCAGCCATTAAAACGAATCGGTCCAAAAGGAGAAGGGAATTTCGCTCCAATCAGCTGGGATGAGGCCATTGACACAATCACTTCAAAATGGAAAGACCTGATCAAAATGCACGGACCGGAAAGCATACTCCCCTACAGCTTTTACGGAAACATGGGCAACCTCAGCGCAGAGGGGATGGATCGCCGTTTTTTCCACAAACTCGGTGCAAGCATGCTCGAGCGTTCCATTTGTAACGCGGCCGGCTCAGTCGGATACAGCTATACAATGGGTGGTTCATTCGGCACCGACCCAGAAGAAACGATTCACACAAAGCTTTTCATCATGTGGGGCATTAACGCTGTGAGCACTAATATGCACCAAGTTACGTTTGCCCAACAAGCCCGAAAAAACGGGGCCAAAGTAATTGTCATTGACGTACATAAAAATCAAACCGGCAAGTGGGCTGATTGGTTCATACCAATTCTGCCTGGCACCGATAGTGCGCTCGCCCTCGGATTAATGCATATTCTATATGCCGAGAATTTAGTCGACCAGCCCTTTCTCGATGAATACACAGTGGGTGCAGCTGAATTGCGCGAACACGTCCGCCAATATGATCCTGCGACAGTATCCGCGATCACTGGCGTTCCTATTGATGACTTATATGAATTAGCCAGGATGTACGGCACCACAAGACCATCATTCGTTCGGATAGGAAATGGCCTGCAGCACCATGACAATGGCGGCATGGCGATACGTACCATTGCCTGCCTGCCTGCACTTACCGGCCAATGGATGGTTGAAGGCGGCGGAGCCATCAAAGGGAATTCAGGATATCTGGCTTTTAATACAAATGCCTTAAGACGTCCTGATTTATTGCATAATAAAGCTACCCGGACCATTAATATGAACCAAATCGGTCAAGCTCTTCTGGAAAAAGAAAACCCGATTCGCTCCATGTTTGTATATGGCTCCAACCCAGCACTTGTCGCTCCGAATGCAAATAAGGTGCAGGATGGTCTAATGCGGGAAGATCTATTCACAGTTGTACATGACCTATTCTTAACCGAAACGGCCATGTTTGCTGACCTCGTCCTTCCTGCCACATCATCTTATGAAACGGAGGATTTTTATAATTCATACTGGCATAATTACGTACAAATACAAAAACCTGTAGTTGAAAAATATGGCGAGTCAAAATCGAATGTTGAATTGTTCAAACTGTTAGCCGTTGGAATGGGATTTGGGGAACAAGCATTTAGAGATTCAGAGGAAGATATGATACGGCAGGCACTGAATTTTCCCGATAACCCGCATTTAGAAGGCATCACCTATGACACCCTTTCAAGGAATCAATTTGTCAAAGCCAAGATGCAGCCGATGTTCCCAGGCAAACTCCCGACACCAAGCGGTAAAATCGAACTTTATTCCGAACGGATGAAGCAGCATGGATACGAGCCTTTGCCAACATATACGCCAATCATAAAAGACAGCGACCTGCCATTTTTATTCATTCCGGCACCTAATCACAATTTCTTGAATTCAACCTTTTCAAATAATGCAAAACATATCTCATTGGAAAAGGAACCGAAACTGCACATGAATGCCGCTGATGCCAAAACAATGGGGATAGTCACAGGAGATATGGTTAAAATCTGGAACGGTCGCGGTGAATGTTTGCTTACCGCTGCTCCCGGTGAAAATGTGTTACCCGGCGTTCTTGTCAGCCAAGGCTTGTGGCAGAACACACCTGAAACAAAACAACACATCAATTCCCTTACCCCAGATCGACTCTCAGATATGGGTAATGGCGCCGTTTTCTTTTCAGGACGGGTGGATCTTGAAAAAGTCCAACAAAAGTAAATCCATGTTTGGTAATCAAGATTTGGATATATCTACGAACTTAGGAATATATCTCCGATTTCGGCATTTTTTCTGCGGTTTTCGGAGTATATCTCCGATTTCGACATTTTATCTGCGGGTTTTCGGAATATATCTCCGATTCCCGGAATATATCTGCGGTTCCGGCATTTTATCTGCGGGTTTTCGGATTATATCTCCGATTTCGACATTTTATCTGCGGTTTTCGGAGTATATCTCCGATTTCGACATTTTATCTGCGGGTTTTCGGATTATATCTCCGATTCCCGCATTTTATCTGCGGTTTTCGGATTATATCTCCGATTTCGACATTTTATCTGCGGGTTTTCGGATTATATCTCCGATTCCGGCATTTTATCTGCGAATTTAGGAGTATATCTCCGATTTCGACATTTTATCTGCGGGTTTTCGGATTATATCTCCGTTTTTCGGAATATATCTGCGGTTCCGGCATTTTATCTGCGAATTTAGGAGTATATCTCCGATCCCGGCATTTTATCTGCGTGTTTTCGGAATATATCTCCGATTCCCGCATTTTATCTGCGAATTTAGGAATATATCTCCGATTCCCGCATTTTATCTCCGTTTTTCGGATTATATCTGCGGTTCCGGCATTTTATCTGCGGGTTTTCGGATTATATCTGCGGTTCCGGCATTTTATCTGCGAATTTAGGAATATATCTCCGATTCCACAAAAAAAGGCTGTTCCACAAGGAACAGCCTTTTCAGTAAGCTATTTACTCTTCATCAAACCAACCTGTTGGCTGGATATCCAAGTTGTTATTGATTTGCTTCACTTCCGTATAAGCTTCGTAACCGAAAGTTCCCAGTTCGCGTCCATTTCCGCTTTGTTTGAACCCTCCCCAAGGAGCTTCGTTATAAGTAGGATGATATGAGTTTATCCACGTGATGCCAGCACGCACTTTTTTAATGACACGGTACGCTTTTGCGATATCATTCGTGAACACCGCTCCCGCTAAACCATATTTCGTATCATTGGCAAGTCGAAGAGCTTCCGCTTCATCCTTGAACTTTTGAACGACAAGCACCGGTCCAAAAATTTCTTCCTGTACAATCCGCATGTCCGGTGTCGTATCAACGAAAATAGTAGGTTCGACAAAGTAACCTTTATCCAAGCCTTCTTCTTTAATTCGATTTCCACCGACGATTATTTTGGCACCTTCTTCTTTTCCGATTTGGATATACGATAATATTTTGTTCATATGGGCTTCTGAAACGATAGGTCCCATCTGGCTGTTTTCATCAGAACCTGAACCTACTTTGATCTTTTTCGCCTTCGCAGTAAGACTTGCAATGAACTGATCGTAAATGGACTCTTCCAACAATAAACGGGAGCCTGCTGAACACACTTGTCCTTGATTACAGAAAATCCCGTATAGAGCATAATCAACAGCAGTCTCAAAGTCAGAGTCCGCAAATACGATATTAGGCGATTTCCCGCCGAGCTCCAATGTCACTTTCTTTAGGTTCCCCATTGAAGCCTCCATGATCTTACGTCCTGTTGCCGTTCCTCCTGTAAAGGCTACTTTATCGATTTCCTCATGTTCGGCAATGGCTTGTCCGACAACTGGCCCCGCTCCTAACACAAGGTTTGCGACACCTTTTGGCAATCCGACTTCATCCATGATTTCAAATAGTTTGACCGCTGTCACCGGAGTAATCTCAGATGGTTTGAACACAACGGAATTTCCTGCAGCAAGCGCCGGAGCCAGTTTCCAGGCTGACATCATTAGAGGGAAATTCCAAGGAACGATTTGCCCGCATACACCGATTGGTTCCCTTACGACCATCGCTTGCTGACCGTCAGGAACTTCAAAAGTCTGACCTGTCGGTTTTGTAGCCAATCCTGCATAATATCTAAAACAGGCTGCTGAATCCGCTATATCATAACGAGCCTCACGCAATGGTTTCCCATTATCCAATGTTTCCAACGCAGCTAGTTCTTCAGCTTTTTCTTCTATTTTGTCGGCTATTTTGAATAAAATGCGCGCTCTTTCCACCGCAGGAGTTCCCCACCAACCACCTTCATAGAAAGCATATTTTGCTGCCTCGACCGCTGCATCCACATCTTCCTGTGTTCCTTCCGCAGCTTTGGCAATAACTTCCCCCGTAGCCGGATTCAATACATCCCTCTTCTCACCTGAAGTCGAATTCACCCATTCCCCATTGATGAACATCTTTAAGTCCAGTGCTCCCGTTCCTTCTTTTTTCGTATTATTTTGCAAAGTTTCCTGCATGTAAATTCCTCCTCGGTTTTAAGTTATCTACCTATATATTAGATATGAGCAAGATTCATGCCAGTTTGAAATATTAGGTAACTCTCGTTTTTTTGCCCTTTCCTGTCTCATTTAAATTCAACCGTGAATTACCTATTCATTTTTGCATAACATATGGACAATCCTTCATCTCAGCCTCTTTCAAGATTCATAGAAAAATGAAACCCGCAGCTCAAAAAAAAGAGATGAGCAGCTGCTCATCTCTTTTTTGATTAATTTCGGTTAATAATGACCAGTTTCATTTCCGTCATTTCTTCAATGGCATATTTTAGCCCTTCGCGGCCCGTTCCGCTTTTTTTGACTCCGCCATATGGCATGTTGTCGACACGGTAAGTTGGGATATCATTAATGATAACACCGCCGACTTCCAATTTTTCTGCGGCAGAAAGAGCCAGATTGATATTTTCTGTGTAAATCCCGGCCTGTAATCCAAATTCGGAATCATTGACCAAATCAATCGCTTCCTCAACGGACGAAACCTTATTGATCAAAACAATGGGAGCGAAGACTTCCTGACAAGATACTTTAAGCATTGCATCCACTTCCAGCAACACAGTGGGATGCAGGATATTTCCTTCAGATTTACCTCCTGCTGCAACAATTGCACCGTGTTGTTTAGCTTCACCGATCCAATCCAGGCTTCGCTGTACATCACCAGCGCTGATCAATGCCGAAATGTCCACCGACGGGTCCAAAGAATCTCCAAGTTTCAAGCCATTCGTTGCTTCTGTGAATTTTTTGACGAACTCATCATATACCTCTTCATGAACATATGCACGCTGTAAGGAAATACAGACCTGACCTTGAAAAGCGAATGCTGCCGATACACAGCGTTGGATGATTTTATCGATATTTATCCCTTTATCGACGATGACAGCTGCATTCGAACCTAGTTCAAGACTCACTTTCTTTAACCCGGCCTTATTACGGATCCCGATTCCGACAGCTGGACTTCCAGTAAATGAAATGCTCTTCACCCGTGAATCGGTGACTAATTTATCACCAATTACCGAACCGCTTCCGGTAACTAAATTAAACGCACCTGCCGGCAAATCCGTTTCGGCTAATAGTTCAGCAAGAAATAGCGAAGATAGCGGTGTTTGGCTAGCAGGTTTCAGGACAAGTGTATTTCCCGCAGCAATGGCAGGGCCTACTTTATGGGCAACCAGGTTCATCGGAAAATTAAATGGTGTAATCGCACCCACAACGCCTAGAGGCTCACGGACTGTGTATCCTATCCTTCCTTCTCCGTCAGCTGTAGCATCCATCGTCAATGTTTCTCCATGAATCCTTTTTGCTTCCTCTGCTGCAAATTTATATGTGGCAATCGTCCGGGATACTTCAACCATTGCCGTTTTAATCGGTTTCGCTGCCTCTTTTGCAATAATTTCAGCTGCCTCATCTTTGCGGCTTTCCAAAAGACTAGCGAGCTTTTCAAGGATGGCAGCCCGTTTATGACTAGGTAAAGCTGCCATTGTTTTTCTAGCTTGATAGGCTGATTCTATTGCCAACTCGACATCTTCAAGGCTTGCTGAAGGAATTTCCGCTAGAACTTCCCCGCTATAGGGAGACTTTAGTGTTGTGAACTTTTCAGCTTCTTGCCATTTACCATTAATGAATAATTTCTTTTTCAGCGTTTCTGTCATGACCATCACTTTCACCTCTTATAAAATTTCTTTTTCGACAGCAGTAAATGTCTCATCAAGGATTTCAATTATTCTTTCGACTTCCGCTTTAGTAATGATTAAAGGCGGTGCGAATACGAGTGTATCTTGATCAAACGTAACAGACCGGCAAATTAAACCATTCTTCGCCGCTTCAGCAACCAGTCTTGGAGCAAGTTGTGTCTCAAAGCCTTCGCCTGTTTGTTTGTCCTTTACGATGGAGATGCCTCCAATTAGTCCAAGTGCCCTAACATCACCAACAATCGGATGTTTGCTTTGAAGCTTCTTAAAGCCGGCAAGCAACTCTTCACCACGCTGTTTCGAATTTTCTATAAGGTTTTCACGTTCAATTATTTCAATATTTTTCAAAGCAACCGCACAAGCCATAGGATGGCCACTGTATGTGTAGCCGTGTAAAAGCGTACCTTTTGAAAGGGCAATGAAATCCTGATGCATCTTATCATTCAGGACGACCCCGCCTAACTGTGCATATCCGCTCGTCACACCTTTTGCAAAGCACATCATATCAGGTACAACACCAAAGTGTTCAATCCCAAAATAAGTCCCTGTTCTTCCAAAACCTGTAATGACTTCATCCGTCACCATTAAAATGCCGTATTCATTACAAATCTCCCTTACTTCCTTAAAATATCCTTCAGGAGGAAGGTTCACGCCACCGGCCCCTTGAATCGGTTCAGCGATAAATGCCGCAATCGTTTCCGGTCCTTCCTGTTCTATGACCTTACGCAACTCCTCAATGGAGGAACCGTCCACATGGTAAAAATCCGGTGCGATTGAATTCGTGAAGTCACGGAACGGCTTCAGGCCAGTCGCGCTTGTAGCTCCCATTGCCACTCCATGATAGGATTTCGAGCGGGAAATGATTTTTTGACGATTAGGCTGCCCTTTCAAAAGCCAGTAATGACGAGCAAGTTTGATGGCCGTATCATTCGACTCCGATCCACCTGAAGTGAAGAAAACTGCATTCAAATCCCCAGGCGCGATGGAAGCGATTTTGGCCGCTAAACGGATTGCCGGCTCATTGCTGAAAGTGGCGAAACTTGAGGTGAAAGCTAACTTCGCCATTTGTTCCTTCGCGACATCAGCCATCTCTTCTTGTCCATGTCCAATATTCACATTCCAAAGTGAAGCCATGCCATCAATGACAGTCCTGCCCGTGACATCCGTAAGATATATTCCCTTCCCTTCCTTAAAGATGAAACTTGGACCATCTGCCTGCTGTTGTTCGATTGCCGTAGTCGGATGAATAAAATGCTTTTTATCCAAATCGATTAATTCCTGAATACCCGTCGTCTCTTTAATCATGTAAAAAACACCCTTCTCATGTAAGATTTTTTTCAAGTTAGTTAATTTTTATATTTATATATATAGATATAGCAAGATGCATGCCAAATTATATGAGCCTTATATTAAAGGTATTCAAGTTTAAATGATTCATATATAAATCAATAGATGCATGTGTTGATTCATATATAAATCATTTGATTCATATTCGAATCATTTAATTCCCATTCATTAGATTACATGCATTTTTTCGAATCCCCCTCTTTATTTTCTAAATGATGTTATAAAACCTGACACACAATGTTGAATTTTCGGAAGATTTGTATTATTATCATGTTAATATTTTTTCATTCCCTTTGAGCCGCTATGTTAATCTAAACGAAAGAAGTTGATATATATGCAGGTAGGATTTGAACTGTACCAAAAACAAACCTTGAAATTGTCATTAACCCCTGAATTACAGCAATCGATCAATATCCTTCAATATTCCACCCATGAACTAATAGATTTCATAAACCGGCAGGCACACGAAAATCCCGTTCTCGAAATTAGCTTTAAAGAACCCCTCGCATCACTTACTGAATCTAGCATTCGGACACAAAAAATAAATTCTCAGATACGTGGATCCTCCTCTATAAGTAAAAGTTTCAACGGAGACAATGATTACAATCCAATCAACAATTATTCAATCAACACAGAAACACTGGAAGGCCATTTACTGGAACAATTGAGTTTACTAAGTTCGTTGAAAGCATTTGAAAAAAAGATTCTCCGATTTTTGTTTGGGAACTTAAATGATTATGGATTTCTTGAATTGGATGCCAATTGGGCTGCCTCGCATTTTTCCGTATCCGTGGAAGAAATAGAAAATATGATTCACGTATTGCAATCCCTTGACCCAATAGGAGTCGGGGCTAAAGATCTGACCGATTGTTTACTCATTCAGCTGCGTGAGCATGAGGATCACAATGAATTGGCGTATAAGATCGTTAAAAAGCACTTAACAGATTTAGCAGAAAAACGCTTCAGGAAAATTGCCGCCCTTTACCAAGTGACCATTCAGGAAGTACAAGAGGCCTCGGATTTAATCCGTACGTTAAACCCGCGTCCCGTCAGTCACTATTCCAATGATATGACTCATTACATCGTTCCGGACGTTTACGTGGAAAAAGAAAAAGAAGGTTTTCTGATAACAGTCAACGATAGCTGCACACCTAAACTTTCCATCAACCCTTACTACAAGAACCAAATCGCTATGAATCCTGATAATCCAGCTAAAGATTATATAAAGGGGCACATAAACGATGCCCAATTACTTTTAAAAGGGCTCGAACAAAGGCAAATGACACTTTACAAAGTGACAGCATCAATCGTGGACGAGCAGCAAGAGTTTTTCATGAAGGGAATTACGGGATTAAAACCTATGACATTGAAGGACATTTCGGAAAAACTTCAGCTTCATGAATCGACAATCAGCAGGGCGACGAGCAATAAATATATCCAGACTCCGCATGGCCTCTTTAAACTAAGGAACTTCTTTACTAGAGGGTTAAACCGCGTGAACAGCCAAGCAGCCGAATCAACGACCACCATCAAAGAAAAAATAAAGGTCTTGATTGCCGATGAAGATAAAATAAAGCCTTTTTCAGATCAGAAACTTTGTCAAATATTCGAAAATGAAGGGACGAAGATCTCTCGCCGTACTATTGCAAAATACCGTGAAGATCTCGGAATACCCGGATCTTCAAAACGGCGCAGATTTTAAAATCAAACCAAATTTTGTTTTATATGTTGTGTCCACATTATGGAATAACGTATTTTAAAAGACTCTTACAAAGGATGTATCTATCGTAAGAGTCTTCTATATTTTCACTGCTTCATATCATTTTTTTGTAAAATAATCACCTCACAACAAAAAACCCCTGAACCAGGGGCTTAATAAACAAGGTTTGTAACAAAAAATATAGTTTTATTTATTGCCCCATTTATCCTCGAAAATAAGTTCATCCATCGGCCTTCTTTTTTCCCAATTAGCAAGTTCAAGAATGGGTTTATCCGGATATTGATCCGTATAGCCAATCGACAGGAGTGCAACAGGTTCTATATGCGGCGGAATCTCCAAAATATCTCGAATGTCATTTTTCTTATAAAAGCTTACCCATCCCATTGCCAATCCTTCAGCACAAGCAGCCAGCCACATATTTTGAATCGCGCAGGCTGTGGATAGGATATCGGTTTCCGGAATGGAGTTCCTCCCTAAAACATGGGAGCCACCCCGTGTCGGGTCGCATGTAACACAAATGGTGTATGGTGCTTCTTTTAACCCTTCCACTTTCAAACTAAGAAACTTATTTTCTTTACCTCCTTCATAATGAATTGCGAGTGCCCTTCTTTCTTTATCCGCTGCCCATGCCAAACTGTTCTTGGTTTCCTGAGATGAAATCACGATGAAACTCCAAGGTTGCATGAATCCTACAGACGGCGCATGATGTGCAGCATCCAAAATTCTGCGGAGTATATCCTTTGAAATGGGCTTAGGCAAAAAACTCCTGATATCCCTTCGGTTATAAATGGCTTTATATACGGCAGCTTGTTCTTCATTAGTAAACATAGTTTCCCCCCCATGTTTCCGGCTCCCCAGAAATTTATCTAAACATACACTATATTTTATAGGTAAACCCTTACAATTAAAAGCGAGATCCAGATATCTCCGGATTCAGCTCGTTCCGTCCACAACAAGACTCGCTCTTTCTTGGTGCGCGCCCACATAGAGATCTTCATGAACCATCCAATTATCCTCCCACATTTGACGCGCATCTTCACCATCCCGCTCAAGGCCCCGTTTCAAACGCTGATCACGGGGACATTCCACCCAAATCGTGAAATCATGGTATCCTGCCAATTCTTTTCGGATAGAATACGTTCCTTCTATAATGACAAGGCCTTTAGCAGGAACCTCATGCCATTCGGCCATAGTGTCCGTTTCCCAATCATACCTTTGATACCTTGCTTCCCTCCCTTTTGTAAGCGGTTTCAGGACTTGGTTATAAACCCGTTCCCAATCATAATCCGCACCAACCTGCTTTTGGGATGGAGGCAGTTGAATCCTATCCGATGATGGCAAATAAAAATCATCCATATGAACGACCGCGCTACCTGGACATTCTGATTGGATACGGGAAGCGAGTGTACTTTTTCCAGACCCGCCCCGGCCATCTATGGCCACTATATAGAGAAATCGTTTTTTGGAAATTCCGTGAATTTCAGCTATAAGACTGCTAATCGTATACTGTCCATTAAGTGTTGGAAAGTTCATAAGCATTCCCCCTATACTTCTTATTTCTATTCATCCTCCCTTAAATTCCTTCCTTGAGAGGATAAAGTGAAAATATTAAGAAGAAGGTGCTGGTATTGAATAAAATCCAATTTGCAATGACTGTCGATTTGAATACGCCATTCGGATCTGCGATTGAAACCCGACATCGAGGCATCACAGAAAAATGGCTTATCGGCTGTATGCTGCCAATTCGGATTAGATGAAGAAAATGAATTGCCCGTTGCGGGTCTGTTTCTCGCAGATTTTTCTGAACTTCAAACTTAGCTTTCCATGGATACTAAAGGCCATTCCCCAATAGGTTTTCCTGTTCTGCGAGCATCACGGCTATCTTATCTTGGATTGCCGTGATGCCTTTTTCTTCTACAAAATTATTCAATATGATCGAAAATATGACTTTTTCCCCCCTTTTGGTCGTCACATAACCTGATAAGGAGCTCGTTCCTGAAATCGTCCCTGTTTTCGCGCGAACATTCCCGGCTGCATATGTCCCTTTCATCCTCTTTCTTAGCGTACCGCCCACCATCCGATTTTCGTTGCCTGCAATCGGCAAAGCATTCAAGTAAGCAGGAAACCACGTTTTTTCCTGTACGGCATACAGCAGCTTCGTTATTTCATTCGCTGGGATCATATTGACTTGGGAAATGCCAGATCCATCACGCATCATGATCGTTTGCATATTGAGACCCATACTCTTCATCTGATTTCGAGCAACCTTCAAACCATCTTTCCAGCTTCCCTCCCCTTCTGCCTCTTTGCCCATTTCTTTCACCAAAACCTCGGCATGGCTGTTATTGCTCAATTTCATGAAAGGAATAAGCATTTGTGAAAGCGGCATGGACTGATGAGTGGCAATCATTTCCGCTCCTACTGGCGTTTTCCCTTTTTTCCTTTTTCCCAACACTTTAATTCCATGTTTCTTCATTGATTTTTCAAATAGGCTCAGGGCATATTCTGTTGGATCTTTCACCGAGATCCACTCTTTAATCACACCGGCATGCACCGGAATGGTCCCGGTCACCGTAATGACTTGTGTGCCATGAGACCGTTCGACTTCAATTTTTTTATCGCCGTCTTCCGATTCAGTTTTCGTTTTGTTGATGACCTTCACGTAATCCGTTTCCGGCTTCAGCTTCACCGTTGCCCTTTTACCAGCCTTTCCCCCAGGGGTTATCTCCAAGATGATGGTACCGGTATCGTAGTCTTCATTCGGGGAAGCGGTTAAAGCTGAAACGGCTGCTCCGTAATATTCCTGTTCATCGCTCCAAACTAAATCTTGGGAATAGCGAACATCATCATACCAGGAATCATCGCCTATAAGATCCCCATGAACCAGCTTAACTTGCCTGTGCTTCAGTGTAGCTGCCAGCTCATCAAAATCCTTTTCCAATAAGGTAGGATCGCCTTTTCCCTTCAGGTATACATTCCCCTGCAGAACATGGCCACCCTGCACTCCTTTTATGTATAGTTCCGTTTGAAAAGCATGATCTTCCCCTAAAGTTTCCAGCGCAGCTGCTGCAGTCAATAGCTTAAGGTTCGAAGCAGGCCGCAATCTCGTTTTCGACCCCCGTTCATAAATCATTTCCCCCGTTTCAGCTGAACGGATGGAAATTCCCGTCAACGCCCCAGCCAATCCCGGCGAATCATTCAATATTTGTTGAATTTTCTGCCCAAGGTTTCCATCCTCATTAGCAGCCTGCATCGATTCTCCATCAAAAAAACAAATCCAAAACAGGAAGAATATAAAACTCAACTTCCTTTTATATGTCAAACCTATCACTCCCACTCTAAAAACTCACCACTTCTATCTTGTCCATTTTACGGTCATATAAAAAGAAAAGATCCACTAGTTTATACATACTCAGGTAACCGCAGGATTATTCGGCCGCCACTCCATGGAATCCATCAGTGGTCCAGACTTTTCTTTTACATGTACGGATAATAGGGAACTTTTTTGTAAGATAATCCGTATAAGTATAAAGACATAGTAAGGAGTGAATATATGTATTCCAAGATACAGCCACCAACGAAGAAAATTTCCAAAGAATCAGTCAAGGTTTGGCGGATGACTGAAGCCATTACCAATCTTATTATCCTCGCCGTCCTTGGCATCCTATTATTTGTTGATGATTATTTCACTTGGAAAGAATGGATTGGATGGATTTTAAACGGACTTATCGTATTATCTTTTTTAAATGCATTCTGGTCCATCTTCATTGAACCGATTTTATTGCAAAAGTATTGGCGTTACGACGTGAACGAAGAATTCATTCAAACAAAACGTGGAGCCTGGAGTGAAACGCATGAACTCATTCCGATGACGAAGGTTCAATCCGTCAAATTGAACCAAGGACCGTTTTTGCGAAAATATAACCTTTATTCCCTAAGCATCGGAACAATGGGCGACTCTCATGACATACCTGCCATCCCCGAGAAAGAGGCGTATGAATTACGAGATAAAATTGCTCATTTCGCAAAAATTAAGGAAGTGGATTAACGATGGAAGAACTAACAAAACGATTACACCCTTTCAAAATCCCTTTCGAATTTTGGAAATTGCTGAAAGGAAATGTGTTTTTCATAATCATGCTTTATGTCCTGAATTTCGGTTCTGAAAAGATGTACATGAAGGTACTCCAAATCGGTTTTCTAGTTTATCTGATTTGGAAAGTCATTTATGTCATCCTTAAATGGTATACGTATACATACCAAATCAAAGAAGGTACCCTATATATTACTTCAGGGCTTATCTCGAAATCGTATCGAACTGTCCCGCTTCATAAGGTTCAGAATGTTCAGCAACGCACGACGTTATTTCATAAGATTTTCAGATTAACCTCTTTAACATTCGAAACCGGTATGACTGGTGATCAGGGTACCGTACCTTTCGAGATGATTTCCCGAAAAGAGGCCGAACGGCTTGAGGGAGAATATGCTTCAAAACAGGAACTTCCACTTATCGAAGTGGATATTCCCGAAGAACGAATAGCTGAGGATATTGAACCAATCAATGAAAAAACGATCCATTTCACGCCAAGCAAACAAGATGTGCTGAAAGCTTCCTTTACATCACTCAGCTTCCTGGCTCTTATCCCGATATTGGCTACGTTATATAATACACTCGATGACTTTATCGATTTGGAGAATGCCGAAGGGTTCCTTGCCAAGTTATTGGATACGTGGTGGATCATAACCATCGTTATTGCGGGCCTCATATGTGTCGCCGTTACCTTCGGAATCGTTTCCACCTTCGTTAAATATGGAAAATATGAAATTTCATCCGATCACGAGCGTATATATATCAAGAAAGGCGTACTGGATGAATCTGCTTTTTCCATTCAGAAAGAAAAAGTACAAGCAGTCGAAATCACCCAATCAATCATTAAAAGATTGCTAGGGTTGGCAGAAGTGAAACTGATCAGTGCAGGAAGCACGGGTGATGAAGAGCTGGAAACGAATACTCTTTATCCTTTTTTATCAATTGATCGGGCATATGGGATGGTAGAAGAGATTTTACCCGCATACAAAGTGGAACGGTCAATGGAGTCATTATCGAAACAGGCCTTCAAAATCCGAATGCTGCGGCCCAGCTTTTTCTGGATTCTTACAACATTGGCAATCTATTATTTCAAACCCTCCCTATGGTATATCTCGCTGACTCTACTCGTCCTCATTTATACATTGAGAATAATGGATTACAAGAATAGCCGTTACTTGTTAAATGATGAGTTCATTCAGTTCAAATCCGGAAGTTTGGAAACATCACTATTCATTACCAAAAGAAGCAAGGTCATTCAAATTGAGGTGGAATGTTCGAAGCTGCAAAAGCTTTTCGGGCTTGCCACAATTGAAACAATCAACCGCTCCAAGCCTGTACACCACACAAAGCTCCAAGATGTATCCGTTGAATATGCTGACGAGTTTTACACATGGTATATGGGCAGGACAAAAAATATCCAAGTCGAATAGTAATCAATGAATGAAAGAGTTGACCATCGCAGTCAGCTCTTTTTTTATCCACTATATATTCCCCCCTCATACATAGAATATATGTCGTCGACTCACGTCAAAATTAATATTGGGAATTTTCTAACTTGAAACTTCAAAAAAGTCAAAGCAGACCGAAATATCTATAGAAGCTTAAATTAATTTGAGGTATATAAGGAGAATTGTCCATATGAAAAGACTGACAGACTGGTATTTTAATTCGCTAAAAAAACAAATATTGATTCCTTTTTTAGCTTTGATCATGATAAGCGGAATGGCCATCTCTTACATGAGTTATAAAAATAGTATCGAGTTGACGACCCAGGAACTTACCGGAACGACGGAAGAGCAAGTCAAGTCCATGAACGATTCTTTCGAAATCTTCTTTCAAAAAACGGAAAATCAATTGGATAGGATCGGTAAGTATCCTATCATGAGTACTTATGGCAAGAACCCCGAATCCATAATAGATGAGTTTTCCCATACACAGTCAAGCAGTTCTGAAATAAATGGTTTATACCTTGGCACAGAGAAAAATGGAAAAACACTAATATTCCCAAAAGCTGAATTGCCGGCTGACTTCGACCCAAGACAAAGGGATTGGTATCAATCCGCATTGAAACAAAAAAACAAGACCATTTGGACGGAACCTTATACTGATCAGGCGACGAATACACTTGTCATTACGGCAGCAAAAGCCATATATGATGATCGTGATGAATTAATAGGCGTGCTCGGTGTCGGCATCTCGATCGATACATTGATCACGATGGTCAATCAAACGAAATTCGGCGAAACGGGCTATACGGTTTTGCTGGATAAGAAGGGGGCATTCGTTACACATCCAGACAAGGAAAAAATTCAACAGGATATATCAAAGGAAAATATTTTCAAGAAAATGAAAAGTGAATCCGGATCAATGATCGAGGAATTTGAAGGGCAAAGCCGGATCGTCGGATACGCCACAAATCCTACCACTGGATGGAGAATAGCAGGGGTAATGGATGAAAATGAAGTGCTCGTCCGTGCAAGCCCGATGATAATCGATAATATCATCACACTGTTGATTGTCTTTACGATCACTGCACTATCCGCCATCTTTATCACCCGTTCTTTAACGAATCCTATTAAAAAGCTGCAGGAATCCATACGGAAAATGGCTGACGGCGATTTCACATCCAAGAATTCCATTTCCAGGAAAGATGAGATAGGGCAACTTGCAGAAGACACCAGCTTAATGACAAGGAATATGAGTCATATGTTAGGGGTTGTCAACAACCTTTCCGATAAAGTATCGGATTCCTCCATGACACTAGTGGCTAGCGCAGAAGAAAATTCAGCGGCGGCTAACGAGGTGGCCATGACGATGGAACAAATAGCGGCCGGTGCCATAGACCAAATTGAAGTCGGGCAGAATAACGAAATGGCAGTAAAGCTATTGGCTGACAAAATCAATGATCTTGAAGCGCAAGCGGGCAAAATGGCCACGGAATCCGAAAATATGTTCAAGGCTTCCGAAGACGGAATCACTCAAGTACAGGGCCTAAAACAACAATTCAATGAAACGTCCCTGATATCCAGCAAGATGAGTACGGCAGTCAAATCTTTGGATGCACGGTCCAATGATATTAGTGCGATAGTAAAGACCATAAGCGGGATTGCAGGACAAACGAATTTACTCGCTCTGAATGCTGCCATCGAAGCAGCTAGGGCTGGCGAGCACGGAAAAGGGTTTGCAGTTGTTGCCGATGAAGTGAAGAAATTGGCCGAACAAACGGAAAACTCACTGAAAGAAATCTCTGAAATCATTCAAGCCATGCAAACCGATACAACCAATACCGTTCATTTGATTGATCAAGTCAATCAAAAAGTCCATCTTCAGGATACTTCTGTAACGGATACGGAAAATGCCTTCAGTCACATTGCATCCATTATCGCAAACACATTCAGCAATTTTGATGAAATAAAAAAGATGATGAACGATATGGTAAACGAGGTCACAAGGATGGCGAACAATGCAGAAAAATTAAATTCGATCAGTCAGGAAACTGCAGCAGGAACTGAAGAAGTATCTGCTTCCGTAGAACAAACGAATGCTTCCATGGAACAATTAAATGCCCTGGCTAGTGAATTGGATGCCCTATCCCAGGAAATGCACAAAGAAATAAAGAAATTCACATTCTAATCAAAAAAAGGACGGGTCCTAAGGGATCCGTCCTTTTTTACTTACGACTTATAGAGTTCTTCTACTGTTCGTTAGCGTTTCATCGGTTTCAGTTATTCCTGAGTAAGAAGAACTGGATTTTCTCGCATCCGAATCGACTAATACAAGCAGCTTGCCACTCTTTACATCCGCTTCATAACGATTCGCTTCGTCTTCAGGTATGCCCATACCGATTAATGTACCAGCCAATCCTCCTGTACCAGCACCTACAGCCGCTCCGGCTAATGTTGCAGCAAGCGGCCCAGCTGCCAGTACCGGTCCGATTCCCGGAATCGCCAACGCACCCACACCTGCTAATAATCCGGCCGCACCACCCAAAATACCTCCGGTCGCCGCACCAGCTGCGAGCCCCTCTTCAACTTTTGTACCCGTTTCTTCATTCACTGACTTTAATTCTTCTTTATCTTTAGCTACCACTGAAATATCTTCACGATTATACCCTTGGGCCTGTAATGACTCAACAGCCTTTATGGCTTCTTCTCCAGTTTCATATACACCAATTATACGTTTATCCATATCTATCATCCTCCTTAAAGAATGTAAATTGTCGCTCCCCCTTTACATACCCCAGGGGATGAAAAGGCTAAACGTTATTTAACAGGAAAATATTTTTGAGTTAGCCCTTACTTGGAAAGGGTATATATAATAATAGTATGCATATTTTTAGGAGGTTTTCTTTTTGCTCATCGAGTTACTTAAAGATTTAGTATCTATTGACAGTTCATCGAAAGAAGGAGCTAACCAAGCAGTTGATTACTGTGCGGACTGGCTTAAAAAACAAGGAATTACCGTGAATGTGATTGTAAATAACGGTTATAAAATGCTTGTTAGCGAGATTGGCAGCGGAGATAAAACCCTAATTTGGAATGGCCATGTCGATGTTGTCAGCGGAACGCCGGATCAATTTTTCCCTGAGGTTCATGAAGGAAACTTATATGGACGCGGGACAGCCGATATGAAAGCTGGAGTTGCAGGGATGATGTGTGCATTTACCGATGTGAAAGATAAGGACTTAGGTTTGAAAATCCAGCTACAGATCGTATCAGATGAAGAGATTGGTGGCTTGAACTGTTCTGGATATTTAGCGAAACATGGCTATAGAGGGGACTTTGTAATCTGTGCTGAACCGACGCAATTGGGAATCGGACTCCAGGCGAAGGGTGCCCTTCGTCTCGATATTGAAGTATCCGGCAAATCGGCACACGGAAGCCGTCCATGGGAAGGCGTGAATGCAATTGAAAAGGCCTATGATCTCTATCAAAAAATAAAGGAACTTCCTTTCACCCGGGATCATACTCCCCTTTACTCTTCCCCTTCCCTTAACCTAGCAAAAATAAAAGGCGGGGATGTCTATAATAAGGTACCGGATGCCTGTTTGCTAAGTCTTGATATCCGCTATCTTCCTACGCAAACAATGGAAGAAATCATTGCTCAGATCGAAAGTGTGACAGGAACTAATGTCCACCTTAATATGTACAGTAAACCTGTAAAAACCGAAGAGTCCGACCCATTCATCACTCTGCTTCGCCCAATTATCGAAAGAAACACCAAGCAAGACGCTGTCATTTTTGGACAACACGGCTCCGCAGATACCGTTTTTTTTGCGGCATATGGTATCCCAGCCATTGAATTCGGACCAAAAGGTGAGAACTGGCATGGAGATAGGGAATACGTCAATCTTGAATCGGTAGCAGTCTATCAAAAAATGCTAGTCGATTTCGCTTCTGCATTCGTTTTAAATTAATCCAAATCATGAAAAAAGCCGGCATCACATAGATGTCGGCTTTTTCCATGTTCCGAATATCCTCTCCTACTAAAATAAACAGCATTCAATCGTCTATTATTACGTTGTTTTTTTACAAAATATACAGGACTTTAAAACCAGGGAATACATCTCCATATTTTACCTCATTAAACAGGATACGCCATAACACCAACACTATTTAACAAAAATACGCTTATACTGACATAATAAATAATATATTTACATTTAATAGATAAGTCCCTTTGTCCTAGTTTATATTACATTTATTTATCAAGGGAAACGATTTTGTAACACAATTACTATTCCACCGAAACATCTTTGTCATAAAGACCTGTTATTCTAAGTCTACGATTTAAAACAAAGGAGACTATTCATTTTGAAAAAAATACTACTTCCACTATTCACTGCTTTCTTCCTGGTATTTAGTTTTTCCGGAGTTTCATCGGCTGCTACTACTACATACAAAGTTAAAAGCGGCGACACACTATGGGGTATCGCCAATAAACATAATATAACAGTCAATCAACTCAAAAGTTGGAACAACCTAAAAAAAGATAACATCCATCCAAAACAAGTTTTAAAGGTCAAGAAGACTTCGACCTCTGCTAAACCTAAGGCTAAAGCTAAAACGTCATCATCCAAGAAATATAAAACGATTACCGTGAAGGCTACAGCTTACACTGCGAACTGCAAAGGTTGCAGCGGTATTACAGCATCAGGTCTTAACTTAAAGAAAAACCCTAACGCAAAAGCGATCTCAGTCGACCCTAAGGTCATTCCACTAGGAACAAAAGTTCATGTAGAAGGATACGGGGATGCCATTGCGGCAGATAAAGGCGGCGCAATCAAAGGGAATAAAATTGACGTCTTCTATTCTTCTCACTCAAAAGCTATCAATTGGGGCAGAAAAACCGTTAAAGTAAAAATCTATAAATAATGATAAGTACCAGCCTGAAACCTTTCAGGCTGGTCTTTTGTTTTTCCCATTCTTACAAACATCTAAACAACCAGTTTATCTTCAATCGGAAATATTTACTGAAATTTCAGTCAATGTTATGATTAGTACATCTTAATCAAAAGAGAGGTGTACACTTTGAATATTGTCATTATAGGGGCCGGGGCACTCGGCTCCTACTTTGGAGGCAGGTTGCAGCAGGCCGGGCAGGATGTTCAATACCTTGTCCGTAAAAACCGCGCCAAACAATTGAAAGAAAACGGCATCAGCATAACCAGCCCACATGGAAACTACCAATTTAACGACCTTCATATCACAGAGAAAGTAAGTGATATAGAAAAGGTCGACCTCGTGATTCTCGCCGTAAAAGGCCAGCATCTGCAAGGTACCCTTACAGATTTAAAGGTCCTTGTTGAAAAGGGCGCAAAGGTCCTCCCGCTTTTGAATGGATTAGAACATGTATCCATTTTACAGGACGAGCTGGGCGATGAGGCCGTCTTGGGAGGAAGTGCCTTCATCATTGCCACCCTTGATGAAAAAGGTCATGTCATTCACTCCAATGATAATCACGATTTAATCTATGGCCCGCTTCATCCGTCACAAAAAAAGATTTGTGATGAATTCGAACAGGCGGCCGGATCAGCTATCATGAAGGTAAGCAGAACGGAAAACATATTAATCAGGATGTGGATCAAATACATGTTCATCACCGCTTTCTCCGGTGTGACAACTGCCTCCAACCTCCCTATCGGCACGATACGGAGATTCCCGGAAACCAATGGATTGCTAGAAAAGGTCCTTGTTGAAATGAAGGAGCTTGCGAATGCTTATGACGTCGGAATTACTGTGGAGAATATTGCTCAGGCGTTGGAAAACATGGCAGGTTTACCTGAAGAGTCTACCTCTTCCATGCACCAGGACCGCCGGAAGGGCCTAACGCTAGAAGTGGAACATTTACAGGGCGGTGCACTGCGCCTTGCCGACAAGGTCGGTTTGAAACTTCCTGTGATCGGAACCCTATATGCACTTATAAAACCATTTGAAAATTAATTTTCCCCAATACCGGCACTCCACCGGTATTTTTTTATTGCAGTTTAGTAATCTATCTATATCCTAATAGACACTTTTAATTCCTCTTCCACCCCTCAGTTATTAAAAAATCCCCAAGACCAAAAAGAACAAAAAGAAAACAATATCACCAAAAGAATATTCTGATTCTTTCTTCTGTTACACTATTATCAAGTTACGAAAGCGCTATCATATAACAAAGGAGAATGCACCTTGAAAATATTAAAAAATCTAACAGTTCAGGTCATCATCGGTATCATTCTGGGTATAACAGTCGGTTTCTTCTTCCCTGCTTTCGGTGAACAGCTGAAGATATTAGCTGATTTATTTATTAAAATGATTAAAATGGTCATTGCACCAATCATCTTCTTAACCGTCGTAATCGGAATTGGCGGTATGGGTGATATGAAAAAGGTTGGCCGCATCGGCGGAAAGGCCCTGCTCTATTTTGAAATCGTTACCACTTTCGCACTTGCCATCGGAATCATCGTAGTCAATCTGCTGGGACCTGGTAAAGGCTTTAACATCGATTCAGTCGAGGGCGGAGATGTATCACAATATACAACGGCCGCTTCCGAAACGGAACATGGAGCCGTTGCTTTCATTTCTAATATCATTCCTGATAATGCCGTTGCCGCACTGGCTGGCGGAGACTTACTCCCTATTTTATTCTTTGCCGTTTTATTCGGATTATCAATGGCGGCAATGGGACCGAGAGTGCAGCCAGTCGTTTCTTTCTTTCAGCATATTGCCGATATTTTCTTCGGCATCGTCGGTATGATCATGAAAGTATCTCCATTGGCCGCATTTGGAGCAATGGCTTATACAATCGGTAAGTTTGGCCTTGGTTCTTTAAGCTCTTTAGGACAATTAATGGGTAGCGTATATATCACCATGGCACTATTCATATTTCTTATCCTTGGTTCGATTGCAAAAATCTACAATTTTAATATTTTCAAGTTCATAGCCTATTTAAAAGAAGAGATCCTCTTAGTTTTAGGAACATCTTCATCGGAATCCGCTTTACCAAGCGTGATGAAAAAACTCGAAAAATACGGTTGCTCAAAATCGGTAGTCGGTTTAGTTGTCCCAACTGGTTATTCTTTCAACCTTGATGGCACATCCATCTACTTATCCATGGCAGCGATTTTCATCGCCCAAGCCTATGGTGTCGATTTAAGCATCTGGCAGGAATTGACCCTTCTAGGAATCTTGATGTTAACATCCAAAGGAGCTGCCGGTGTAACGGGATCCGGTTTCATTACACTTGCTGCAACATTAGCTGCCTTCCCAATGATTCCAGTTGAAGGAATGGCATTACTGCTGGGAGTCGACCGCTTCATGTCTGAAGCACGTGCCATCACTAATCTAATCGGTAACAGTGTTGCTACAGTGGTCATTTCTAAATCAGAAGGTGAATTCAATCCAAATCAAGCCATCTCAGGTGATATGAGTGAAGTGGCCGTCTCATCGGAAAAATAATCGAATTTGAATGAAGAGGTGTGCAACTTGCACCTCTTTTTTTATGTAATGCTCCCTTTCTATCGATGAATAGCCAATTTTCTATAAATAGCCAATCAAATAAATTTCAGAATCACAGAAAAGTGTTTATACTTTTATGTAACAGGTAAAAGTATAAAGTTACAAGTTTTAGTAGTTTGATGGATTTAACCAAATTAGGAGGTTTTATCATGAAGGATTACGGATTATTTATTAACGGTGAGTGGTCGGATTTTGGATTGGATAAAATTGAAGTGAGAAACCCGGCAACGGATGAAATAGTTGCCACGGTTCCTAAAGGCGGTGCAACTGAAGCAGCGAAGGCTGCAGATGCCGCATATGAAGCCTTTACGGGCTGGGCTGCACTCTCAGTCTACGAACGTGCTGAACTAATTTGGAAATGGCATCGATTGATTGATGATAATAAAGAAGAACTAGCCAAAATCATGACTGAAGAGCAAGGCAAGCCCCTTAAAGAGGCTCTTGGTGAAATGACATATGCAAATGGCTTTTTATCTTGGTTTGCCGAAGAAGGAAAACGGGTGTACGGCGAAACGATTCCTGCTTCCGTGTCCAATAAGCGGCTTTTCGTGACTAAACAGCCCGTCGGAGTTGTAGCTGTCATTACGCCTTGGAACTTTCCTGCAGCCATGATTACAAGAAAAGTTGCACCAGCGCTTGCCGTCGGCTGCACAGTCGTCATTAAACCGGCAAACCTGACTCCCATAACAGCTTTAAAAATGGCTGAATTAGCTGAAGAAGCTGGCATTCCAAAAGGAGTAATCAATGTCGTGACAGGAAAATCATCAGAAATCGGTGAAACTTGGCTTCAAGATACGAGGGTTCGTAAATTGACGTTTACCGGCTCTACAGAAGTCGGTAAAACCCTTATGAGGGGCTCAGCTGACACGGTAAAGAAAATCTCGCTTGAGCTCGGAGGTCACGCACCCGCAATCGTTCTTGAGGATGCCGACCTTAATAAAGCGGTTGATGGCATTATCAGTTCAAAATTCCGTAACGCAGGACAAACATGCGTCTGTTCAAATCGCATATATGTCCACGAAGCCATTCAAGAAGCCTTCATCGAAAAGCTTGTTGCCAAGGTCAAAGAACTAAAGGTAGGAAATGGACTGGAAGATGGCGTCGATATCGGTCCGCTTATCGATCAAAATGCAGTGGATAAGGTTCAAAAACAAATTGATGAAGCAATCAGCAGCGGAGCTAAGCTTGAAGCTGGCGGTAAATCAATAAGCGGTCTTTTTCTTGAACCAACCGTACTGTCCAACATTGATGACAGCATGCTCTGCATGAAGGAAGAAACATTTGGACCTCTAGCTCCTATTGCCTCCTTTAAGACTGATGAAGAGGCAATCAAGAGGGCAAATGACTCCATCTTCGGTTTGGCAGCTTACATCTTCACTGAAAATATCACCAAGGGCATAAAATTCACCGAGGCACTTGAATTCGGTATTGTAGGCTTGAACGATGGACTTCCTTCCGTTCCTCAAGCTCCATTTGGAGGATTCAAGCAAAGTGGGCTCGGCCGTGAAGGTGGACACCAAGGCATCGAAGAATTCCTGGAAGTAAAATATATTTCCTTAGGTTTGTAACCAATTTAGGCGCTTTTGCTCCTTCACTAAGAAAACGGGCCCGACTCATTTGAGTCGGACCCGTTTTTTCATTCCAATATATCTTCTTCAAGCTTTTCCTCTTTTCGGATCCTGATGAATTTTACGATATTCAATACAATCGTTTTAACAACGGAGTAAGTCGGAACGGCCAAAATCATGCCGATGATACCGGCAATGTTTCCGGCGACGAGCAATAAGATGATGATGGTAAGCGGATGTGTGTTCAATTTTTTCCCGATGACTAACGGTGAAATGAAATTACCATCCAATTGCTGAATGACCGTTACAACCAGAATGACCAATAACGCCTCGGTCGGTGAATGAATCAATGCCACAATGACAGCAGGAGCGGCTCCGATAAACGGACCTACATATGGAATGATATTGGTTACAGCACCAATCAGTGCGAATAAGAACGCGTAAGGCAAACCAATGATTACATACCCGATGAACGTTCCGATCCCGACAAACATGCAAACAAGCATCTGCCCTTGTATGTATGTAGTAAGCGTCCCTCCAGTTTCCTGAAGTACTGTTAAAGCTGGTTTTCTATAGCGAACCGGAACGAATTTCATAATGGCGGCCGGAAGTTTATCCCCATCCTTCAACATATAAAATAGGATGAAAGGAACCGTTACGACCACTAAAGTAATATTCGTCACTACGCTGAAAACGGAAGATAAACTGTTCGTAATATTACTAGGTAAATCAGTCAAATATTTCTGAAGCGAGTCGCCCACTTCTTTCAGGGAAACATAGTCTTGTTCCATCGTCCACAAAAACCATTTTGAATCAGCTGAATCTTCAATAAACTTCCTTGTTTGATTGAAATATTCCGGGAGGTTATTGATTAAATCCGTAACCTGTTTGGACAGTGACGGGCCAACCAGACCGACCAACAAACTAATCAATCCCAGGAAAAATACATATAGCAATAATATCGACAATCCCCTAGGCACTCTTCTTTTAACCAGGAATTCAACAGTGGGGTTGAACAAAAAGTAGAGAAAACCCGAAATCAAGATTGGAAAGAACAATGTAGATGTAAAAATGACTATTGGTTCAAAAAGAAAAGAAATCTTTGTACCAACATAAAAAAGTAAAGACAATAGTAATAACTCTAACGTCCAAAAATGTAATTTTGTCTTGAACAAATTATCTCCTCCACTATGAGCATTCTATTTAACTCCCTATTTCTAAGGAAACAACATCATAAATACGAAAAATCCTATGTATGATAATCTTTCATTGTTAGCAGTTTACCATATTTCTATAACTTGAATGAATAATTATATACAAAAACAAAAGAAAAAAGCCTAAAGATACAGTTCCCTATCTTTTTAATGGTTAAGCTTCATTTTACACTTTAAATCTGTTATATGTTGTAGGAAAAAGAACTAATCGCAACATCATACAAATTACTTAGGAGAAATAATCTATTTACCTTTCAATATTGCATCTGTGTGACGAAAGATTCATCGGTTTCCAGCCAATACGGGACACGGACCCCAAAAAAAAACCCCGCTGTATTGGCGGGGTTTTTTTGAGTCTTATTTTTGATCTTGAAGTACAGCTTCAAGCATCGTACCGTTTTTAGCTAGGTTTGTATGCCATGAAAATGCTTTTTCAAGAATGTGTGGAGTTTGATGCCCACCCGTTTGCGCAACAGCTTCAGTGAAGTATGCACGAAGCTGTGGACGGTAGTCAGGATGCGCACAGTTTTCTATGATTAACTCTACACGCTCTTTTGGTGCCAAACCACGTAAATCAGCGATCCCTTGCTCTGTCACTAATACATCCACATCATGTTCAGTATGATCCACATGAGAAACGAAAGGAACGATACTAGAAATTTTGCCGCCTTTTGCATATGATTTCGTTACAAAAATGCCTAGGCGTGAGTTACGGGCAAAATCTCCTGATCCACCGATTCCATTCATCATTCTTGTCCCAGAAACATGTGTCGAGTTCACGTTCCCATAGATATCACACTCTAACGCTGTATTGATTGAAATCAAGCCAAGGCGACGGATGATTTCAGGATGGTTAGATATTTCTTGTGGACGAAGAACTAGTTTATCACGGTATTTTTCAAGCTCACCGTAAACTTGTTTACCTTTTTCTTCAGCTAATGTAATCGAACAACCTGAAGCGAATTTAACTTTTCCAGCATCGATTAAATCAAATACCGCATCTTGCAGCACTTCTGAATAAACTTCCAAATCTTTAAATTCAGAATCAAGGAAGCCAGCGAATACTGCATTTGCCACTGAACCTACACCCGACTGAAGCGGAGCAAGGCTTTCAGTTAAACGGCCAGCCTTGATTTCTTCACGAAGGAAGTTAATTAGGTGGTTGGCGATTGTTGCAGTTTCTTCATCAGGCGGCACGATTGTAGAAGGTGCATCAAGATCTGTAGAAACGACGATTCCCATTACTTTTTCAGGATCAACAGCAATACCGATCGATCCAAGGCGATCACTTGCGTTAGTCATAGGAATCGGTTCACGTTCCCCCTGTTTAGCTGGTGTATATATATCATGCATCCCTTCCAATCCTTCTGGATGGGACACGTTCAATTCAATGATTACATGTTTAGCTTCTTGAACGAATATGGCTGAGTTACCTACAGAAGTGGTCGGGATGATCAATCCATCTTCCGTAATCGCCAACGCTTCGATGATTGCAAAATCTATAGGTCCGACAATGCCTTGACGAACTTGTTCAGCTGTATGAGATAAATGCTGATCTACATAAGTGACTTCATCAGCATTTATTTTATTGCGAATGCCTTTATCCGCTTGGAACGGCAAACGTTTGTTTATGATACCGGCTTCCGCCATATGTTGGTCGACTTCCGGTCCTAATGAAGCACCAGTATAAACGTCAACTTTGAATTTTTCAGTTTTAGCTCTTTCAACTAAAGCCATTGGAATAACCTTAGCATCACCAGCACGGGTAAATCCACTCATACCGAGTTTCATCCCATCTTTAATCCATGAAGCTGCTTCTTCCGCTGTAACTACTTTCCCCTTAAATTGTTCATTGCGAATTTTTTTGAAAACGCTTTCGTTCATACAAAAGACCCCCATTTTCGCTTTTCTTACACTTAATTTTACCAATCCGGTGTAATTGTCACATTCATTTTCGAATGAAAAGCCTTAAATAGAGCATAAACCAGCATTTTATTCACACAAGGGAGAATCAAAATCCTAAAGCCCTTCTGAATTGACTTGCATATGTTTGACTGACTTGGATTTTGGAATTATCTTTCATTATCAGTAAAAATGTAGAATGAAAATCGGGAAGGATCTCTTGTATATAATTGATATTGACGATGTACGAACGATGCACCCGAATGAATAAATCACTAGGTAAAATGAATTCCAATTCACTTAAGTTCATTTTATGAAATCCACTCACACGTTCGGACTGAATTTTAGTTTTCCTATTTTGAGCTTCCAAATACATGATTTCATCATATGGAAGCGGTATCCAGCGATCATCTGTTTTAATGGTCAAGAATGATGTCGGTAAAATTAATGGCTTTGACGGCAAGATGGCCGTTACCGCTCCTAAAGGATTGCCCTCGTCCATGATAGGAACACTCAGCCCATAGTAAGGTACGCCAAATACATTGCTTTCAACTTGCACCCCTATTTTTTTACGGACACTCAGCGCTTTATATGTCGCCGTGTTTTCACTGATTAAATCACCCGGTTTTATTCTTAAGTCAACTTGTTTGCTCGGTTGATAATAAATGTATTTTTCGGAATCAGCCACAGAAATTGAAGCATCCTTCGGTACAAACTCCTTGATGATATTTAAAACGGATTCGACCGTAAATTGATCCATTCCTTTCACCTCTTAAAAGAACATATTAATAATTTCCCTATTATTAAACAGGGCATTCATGAAATAACTCATATTTTTTTGGAAAACTTACATTTTTTTGAATTTACTTTTCGTAAAATTAAAGAAAAATTGAAGTAACTAAGCGAAAATCGTCAAAAAAAGCAAAAAAATTGTATTTAAATTTATATCCTTATTCATTATAGTTGGAAATCTCCCCGATTTCCATGGGAGATTCAAGAAAAAAGTTTCCTTATATACTAACATTAAAATGCCACAGCCGAGGGTGGGGACCAAACGCATAAAAGAGCCGCTCTCCCCATACAGGATAACGGCTGAAAGGTTATTTTTTTAAGCGGGGATTTTGAAACGAAGATTTTATTCGAAGGGATAAAATCTCTTCTAAATTTTTCAGTGGCAATTCCAATAAAAAGGGTCGGTCATCAGGTTGATATACATCCTCTGAAATGAGCGTATTAACGATCTTCTGTTTTTTTGCATTAACAATTCGGACCAGTCTCCCCATTTTCAGCTCCCTTTCTTTAATCTACTATATCCTACCCATTCGGCCGCATTAATTCACAGCATCAGATATCATTCTTTAACGCATCATGTCCCTCTTTTCCGGTACGGATATTTACAACATTCGCCAATTCATAAATGAAGATTTTACCGTCACCTGGTTTACCGGTACTCAAGAATTTCCTTGCTACATCCACAACATCCTGAACTGGCACTTCACACACGACGATTTCGATTTTCATTCGGTCATGCAGTGACATTTCACGATTTCTGCCTCTATATGTTTCCACATAACTTTTCTGAAGACCCGTTCCTTTTACTTCCGATACTGTCATTCCGCTTACCCCTATTTTTGCAAGTTCCGCTTTGAATTGTTCAAACTTGATAGGACGTGTAATAATTTCTATTTTCGTTAAAACCTCGGACATATGATCAACCCCCTTTTAAATTGATTCGTGATAAGCTTTTTCTCCATGAAGTGTAAGATCAAGCCCCATTGACTCATCTTCTTCAGTGACACGCAACGGCACGAAGAGGTTAATGACTTTAGCAACGATATAAGTGACCACACCAACGAAGATATATGTCGCGATGATCGCTACAAGCTGTTTCCACAACAAGTTGAAATCGCCATAGAATAAACCATTTGCACCGTTTTCGTTTACGGAAGTGGTCGCGAACAAACCTGTAGCGATGCCACCCCATGTCCCACCGATCCCATGTAATCCGAAAGCATCAAGTGCATCGTCGTAACCCAATTTATTCTTGAGGAAGAATACGCCCCAGAAACAAACGGCACCGCCGACGACCCCTATGATGATTGAAGAGGCAGGAGTTACGAATCCGCAAGCAGGTGTAATGGCTACCAAGCCAGAAATAGCTCCGGATACCGCACCCAGCAATGTTGCCTTTTTATTAGCCATATACTCAACGATCAGCCAGCCTATGATACCAGCTGCTGCTGCAACAGCTGTATTAACGAATACATTCATCGCCACTTCATTGATTGTCAGTGCGCTTCCGACGTTGAAGCCGTACCAACCGAACCAAATTAATGATCCCCCAAGGAATGTTAAAGGAAGATTATGTGGTGCACTGTCCCCCGACTCTTTCCTTTTACCTAACATGATCGCTAAAACAAGACCTGCGACCCCTGAAGAAATATGAACAACGTTGCCACCTGCAAAGTCAAGTGTACCCAGTTCCGCTAACCAGCCGCCTCCCCATACCCAGTGTGCAACGGGAGCATATACGAATAAAGACCAAAGGATCGTAAAAATCAGGAATGCTGAAAACTTCATCCGCTCGGCAATGCCACCTGCAATGATCGAGACCGTTAAAACGGCAAAAGTCATTTGGAATAACATGAACAAGCTATGAGGAATTGTTTCGCTGTATGGTCCAGGTGCAAAGCCTACATCCTTTAAACCAACCCAGTCCAGACCGCCCAGAAGTGTATTACCAGGTGAAAATGATAATGAATACCCAATCAGCACCCAAAGAATCGAAATGACAGCCAGTGGCATGTAACTATGCATTGCCGTATTCAGGACATTTTTACTTTTTACCATCCCTCCATAAAATAGGGCAATCCCTGGTGTCATTATCCAAACCATCATCGTCGCCAAAAACATGAATACCGAATCTGCCATTTGCATACTGTTTTTTCCCCCTTGTTTTTGTATATGTTATGTTTATTAACACTTTTATGTTATATTTTTTATCATATACTTAATTTTCTAATAATTCAACTTAATTTTTATTTTTCACAAAAATATGTCAGGTTATATAACATCACTATGAATAAAGGATTAGAAAATGTGATTTTGTTGGTTTAATAATTACTTTTCCACATTTTTACGACTCCATGGCGTTACCCCCCCCTCCACTTATGTCCTACTTCAAAAAATCCCACAAAAAAAGGGCCCCCTATTGAGGACCCATCAAAATATATTCAGTTAACAGCAACGAGACACTTTCCCACCCTTTGCATTATATCGTTCATCCTGGGCTTCGCAGAAAAATTCTTTCCTGGTTTTCACAGGATCTTCCGGATGGTGCAATCTCATATGTTCCACATAGGTATCATAACTTGGCACGCCGACAAGCAAACTGACGAATTGCTTTCTGTAGCTGAGAATTTTAATTAATCTTTTCAACATGTCCTTCCCTCCCTTATGACGACCTTGATACATAAGGTGATTCATGTAAATCTATTTTCTGGTTCTTCAAGACCTTTATCCATAACCTAATTGCAGAAATCAGGACCGTGATCACAACGATCATGAAGATGGCACAAAGGGCAGCATCCACATAATCATTGACGATAACCCGTTTCATCTCGGCTAGATTAGCTGCCGGAGCTAGAATTTCCCCATTATCATAGGCTGCTTTAAACTTATCCTTGTGTGCTAAAAAGCCAATCGCCGGGTTTTCGTGGAACAGCTTTTGCCACCCTGCCGTCATAGTCACTATCAACAAGAATGTAGTTGGCACAAGAGTAACCCATGTGTACGCTTTTTTGCCCATTTTGAAAAGGACTGTCGTCCCAAGCAGCAACGCAATGGCGGAAAGCATCTGATTCGCAATTCCAAACAATGGCCAAAGGGTATTGATTCCGCCAAGAGGATCAATGACCCCTTGATAAAGGAAGTACCCCCAACCGATTACACAAATGGCAGTCGCAATAATATTGGGCAGCCATTTATTCGTTTCGGCAAATGGTTTGTAAAAGGTGCCGATAATATCCTGTATCATAAAACGCCCTACCCTGGTTCCCGCATCAATGGTGGTCAATATGAACAATGCCTCGAACAGGATCGCAAAATGATACCAGAACGCCATCAGGGACGCCCCTCCAATCACTTGCGAGAAGATATGGGCCATGCCTATAGCAAAGGTTGGAGCTCCTCCAGTACGGGATATAATGGTCTCTTCCCCAACATCGTCTGCAAGGTCGGTAATCATCTCAGGTGTCAAAATGAAACCCCAATCGGATATAGTAGCAGCCACTTGGGCTGGTTCCGTTCCCACAACGGCACCCGGGCTGTTAATAGCAAAATAGATCCCTGGAGTCAGTACACAGGCTGCTATCATCGCCATGATGGCTACAAAGGATTCAGTCAACATCGCCCCGTATCCGATTGGACGTGAATGGGATTCGCGTTCGATCATTTTAGGAGTTGTACCTGATGAAACGAGTGCATGGAATCCCGATACCGCTCCACAAGCGATCGTAATGAATAGGAAAGGGAATAAATTACCGGAAAATACGGGTCCTGTTCCATCGATGAATTGTGTGACGGCAGGCATTTCAAGGCTCGGCATGACAATAAAGATACCAAGTGCAAGTCCGATGATCGTACCGATTTTCAAGAATGTGCTTAAGTAATCACGCGGTGCCAATAACATCCATACAGGCAAAACGGATGCAACGAATCCATATACAATCAACATGATGGCGATCGTTTCCCCGCTGAAAGTGAACATTGGCGCCAATGTTGCGCTCTCGGATACAAAGCGACCGAAATATAACGCGAGCATCAATAGTATGATTCCGATAATCGATCCTTCGCCAACCCGTCCCGGCCTTATATAGCGCATGTAAATGCCCATAAGTACAGCGATCGGTATGGTCGAGGCAATCGTGAACATCCCCCACGGACTTCCCACCAGCGCCTTTACGACAACCAGGGCAAGTACCGCTAATAAAATGATCATGATACCCAGGATACCGATCATCGCTATCAAGCCTGTAATTGGTCCTATTTCCTCCTTGATCATCTCTCCCAATGATTTGCCGTTACGGCGCATCGAACCGAAGAGAATGATGAAATCCTGTACGGCACCAGCTAATACAACTCCGACTACAAGCCATAGTGTCCCTGGCAAATATCCCATCTGCGCTGCAAGGATGGGGCCTACGAGAGGGCCAGCTCCGGCAATCGCTGCAAAATGGTGGCCAAACAACACCCATTTATTTGTAGGTACGTAGTCTTTCCCATCATTATTCGCTTCCGATGGAGTCTGGCGATTGTCATCTAGCTCAAACACTTTACGTGCAATGAATTTACTATAAAAGCGGTATGCAATTGAATAAACACAGAGTGCTGCAGTGACAATCCACATGGCATTGATGCTTTCCCCCCGGTTTAGCGCGACGAAACCAAAACTCACTGCACCCAACGCAGATATGATCCCCCAAAGAATGACCGACTTAAGCGCTTTCATTTTTTCCATCTCCTCTCTATTGAACTAGTGTGCACCTATAAAAAACCTTCATTTATAAGGGGCCAGGACTATATTCCTCCCTAACCCATTAAATTTAAAGAATTTTATATATATTCTGAATTATATGTTACCTTAAGGTTTTTTAGCAATAGTAAATTGGTCAATTTGTAAAGTATTTTCCATTATTTTGTCGATAATTCCCTCTTTTCCCACCGATATGGATTTGAGAATTCACGCTATATAAAAACCGTATAGGGTAAAAAATCCAGCCAAATAATTGCTACGATAAGGAAGTCCGTAAAACCAGCGGCCGATTCATCTTCTAAAGAAAGAACTCTTCACATTTTTAGAAAGTTTAAGGTCCTTGTTTTATGGGACTAACGCAAAAAATGTGCGCCTGATGGCACACATTTTTTCTTCATCCGGATTGATTTTCCCTTAATGAACTGCGATATAGTTCGTAATAAAAACCCCTCTGCCGCAACAATTCATCATGGGATCCCTTTTCAATGATCCTTCCTTCATCAAGTACAAGGATTTGATCACTTTGCTGAATTGTATTCAATCGATGGGCAATGACAAAACTTGTCCTTCCCTCCATCAAACGGTGTAATGCTTCCTGGATTTTAAGCTCGGTTATAGTATCTATGCTACTTGTCGCTTCATCCAAAATCAATAGAACGGGATCGGCTAAAATAGCCCTGGCAATCGATAATAACTGGCGCTGCCCCTGACTTATTCCACTGCCGTCCTGATTCAAGATGGTATCATACCGATCTGGCAGTTTCATGATAAAGGAATGGGCATTGGCAAGTTTAGCAGCATTTACCACTTCTTCATCCTCCGCCTCCAGTCGGCCGTAGCGGATGTTTTCACGAATCGTACCTTGAAACAAAAAGGAATCCTGTAAAACGAAGCCCATATGTTTGCGGAGACTGGACCTCGTCACCTGTTGGATATCCTGGCCATCAATCATTATCCGACCGCAGTTCGGCTCGTAAAAACGGGCAAGAAGATTAATGATCGTAGTCTTACCGGCCCCTGTGGGACCTACAAGCGCGATGGTCTCCCCTTTTTCTGCATGGAAACTAACATCATTTATCGTTTGCTCATCATCATTATACGAAAAGGAAACACCCTCAAAGTCCACCTCACCACGGACATCACGAAGTTCAGAGGCCTGTTTCTCATCCACTTCTTCTTCTTGTTCATCAAGTATGGCGAAAACCCGCTCCGCACCGGCAACAGCTGAGAGGAGTGTATTGAATTGGTTAGCCAGGTCATTGAGCGGACGGGTGAATTGCCTTGAATACTCGGTGAAAATGACAATGACCCCGATGGAAACCGTTCCTATCCCACTCAGCGCCAAAAACCCGCCGACAGCTGCTATTACCGTGAAACTTAAGTTGTTCAGTAGATTCATCAGTTTTGGAATCAGCCCAGAGTATGATTGTGATAGAAATCCGGCTTTCTTTAAGTTTTCACTCCGGATGATAAAATCCCTTATCACTTTATCTTCCTGTGAAAAAGCCTTTACGATCCGTTGTCCGGAAATCGTTTCTTCTATAAACCCATTCAGTTCTCCAAGGTTCTTCTGCTGTGCTTTAAACAGCTTTCCCGTCCGGTTCGTTATCCACCTCAGACCAAAGAACATTAGAGGAACGATTAATAAGGTTAAAACAGTTAATAAAGGGCTCAAATACAGCATGACTCCGATCGTCCCGACCAGTGTCAGCACACTTGAAAAAATCTGGATGACGGAACTATTCAAAGTGGAACTGACATTTTCTATATCATTCGTGACCCTACTCATCAATTCCCCATGCTGACGCCGGTCAAAAAAGGGAATGGACAACTGGTGAAGTTTTTTGAACAATTGATTGCGCATCGCATAAACCGTATCCTGCGCGATTCCGATCATCCAATAATTCTGAAGCCACATGGACAGGGAATAGAATACATAGACTCCGAGAAGTCCGAAAAGAAGGTTGATCAGCCCCCCGCTATCTCTTGTGACAATATAATCATCAATGGCCATCCCAACAAGAAAGGGGCCAAGCAATCCCAAAACCGAGCTTACCAGTACCATGAAAAGGACACAAAATAGCCGGCTTTTATTCGTTGCTAAGTATGGAATGATCCTTTTTATCGTATTCCAGGAGTTAACCGGTTTAGACTTTGCTTTATCGGGAGATATTCTTCGACTCAAGAGAAATCCCCTCCTCCCCAAACTGTGAGTGAACGATTTTTCGATAAAGATCACTTGTTTGAATCAAATCCTGATGTTTCCCCAGTGCGAGTACTTGACCACTTTCCAGCAACAAGATTTTGTCCGCCTCCATGGCTGTACTGATTTTTTGTGTAATGATGAGCGTTGTGCATGTATAGCCCTTTAACGCGGCAAGCAATTTACTTTCCGTTTTCAAATCCAGAGCACTCGTGCTATCATCCAGAAGGAGAATCTTTGGTCTGCGCACCAAAGCTCTTGCGATCGATAAGCGCTGTTTTTGCCCTCCGGACAGATTCACTCCTTTTTGCCCTAACTGGGTTTCATATTGTTTCGGGAGTTTCATTACGGTCTCATGCACCTGAGCATGCATGGCCGCTGCCATGATTTCCTCCATCGTGGCACCTTCTTTTCCCCAAGCGACATTATTTTTTATGGTTCCTGAAAAAAGCAGGGCCTCTTGCGGTACATAGCCGATCCTTTTCCGCAGCGAATCCAAGGGAATATCTTTCAGATCCTGGTCATCAATTTGTATGGATCCGCTTTCAACTTCGTATAATCTCGGAATCAACTGAAACAGTGATGTTTTCCCTGATCCTGTCGCTCCTATGATTGCAAGCGATTCTCCCGGATCGATGGAGAAGGTCAAGTTTTTCAAAATCGGGGTATCGGTTCCAGGATAGCGGAAAGATACATCCAGAAATTTAATGCCTCCCCCATTGACAGCCTCACTCTTGCTTTCCACCTTACCTTCATCAATATCTATCGGGGTTTCAAATATTTCAGTCACACGTTCCGCTGAAGCCTTCGCACGGGAAATGACCATGATCAGCCATGAAAAAACGGAAAGGGATGCCGCAATCCTCGTGGCATAGTTGACAATAGCCACAACTTCCCCTACCTGTATATCTCCCGTTGTTATAAATTCGCTTCCAAGCCAGAGAATGATCAGAATCGCCACATTCATGACAAGCATCAACACAGGCATCGTAGTTTCAATTAAACGAAGGGAAGACACAGTCTTACTTTTCAACTCTTCATTCACATCGTCAAATCGGCCGATTTCATGCTCCTTACGAAGAAAAGCTTTGATCAAGCGCATGCCTATCAGGTTTTCCCTCATGACGCCATTGACATTATCGAGTTTTTTCTGTACGAGCTTAAACAGCTTAGCTGCTCGTTTCATAACCCATCCCAGGAAGAAAACTAGAACCGGAATTGAAATGACCAAAACAAGTGATAGTTTCAAATCGACCGCAATAGCCATTATTGCTCCGCCGATTACGATCAATGGCGCCCTTGCCATGATACGCAGGCCCATAAAAACCGTATTTTGAAGTTGAGTCACATCATTCGTCATCCTAGTTATCAAAGATGAAGTAGGGATATTATTCAAATTTGCAAAAGAAAACGCCTGTATTTTACCAAAAAGGCTTTTCCTGATATCATGTCCAAAGCTTTGACTTACATGTGATGCCGTAAAGGAATTAACGATCCCGCCAAGAAATGAAAAAACGGAAAGTCCAACCATGACACTTCCCCATTTAATCACCACCGATAAATCTTTCTGCAAAATGCCATCATCAATTATTTTTGCTATAAATAGAGGTTGTAACAGCTCTACCCCGAGCTCGATAATCATTAAAGATAAAGCAAGAATGATCAAAAGCCAGTACGGCTTAAGAAATGAAGACAATTTTTTCATCTATGACACCTTCGATTCCTCATATGTAGATAGCATCTTTTCATCCTCTCATTATACATTTTTATACAGATTTTTTAAAAGATTTTAACTGTTTTAAAGGATTGGTAAACATCTTGAATTTTTTTTATAAATACCCTTGACAAATAACAGGAAATAAGCGAAAATTCTAATTGATAATGATTTTCAATTTCATTATTGATCTCTGAAATTTGATAAGCAATTACGATAATCTCTTATCGTACCCTTTTGATATTGTACATAGATACAATGTCGCCCCGGCTTCTCTGTGCCTAGTAAAAATTATATGCTCATTAGCGAATGCAAGTCACTAGAATATTGCCCCCTCTTTATTCAAGTAATTTATTCACGTTGGAAGCATATTAGGCAGCCGGGGATTATTTTTTTTCAACTATTAAACTTACATATATGATTAAAGGAGCAGGATGATCATGAAACTAGAAGATATCATAAAAGAACGGCGCAGCATCAAACGATTTAAGGACATTCCTGTTCCTATTGATACCATCCAAACATTATTGGAAACTTCTACATGGGCACCGAACCATAAAATGACCCAACCATGGCGCTTCGTCGTGGTGCATGGTGATAGCCGTTTAAAACTCGCAGAAGCAACCCGTGCATTCATGGCAAGCAAAGAGAAGGACCCTGAAAAGAAAAAAGCAGCCGGACAACGAGGATATAATAAACTTATAGGTGTACCGATGTTTGTCGCAGTGATCATGGAAGAGAATCCGAATCCTATGACACGTGAAGAAGATTATGCGGCCACAAGTGCCTTGATCCAGAATTTCAGCCTGCTTGCCTGGGAACAAGGAATCGGGATGATATGGGAAACATACGGCATGATACACAGCATGGAATTTCGTGAAGCTTTAGGCGTGAAACCCGGTGAGAAGATCGTCGGTAGCCTTCACGTTGGCTATCCCGATATGATCCCTGCCCCACGGCCAAGGAACGCTATCGATCAACTCCTGACAATTATGGACTAACATAAAAGGAAAGCCTCCAATCATCCATTTGGAGGCTTTCCTTTTATATTTATAGCAATCAATGATTAGCGGGCAAATGTTGTAGTCCACTTATCATAATCCCTTAAAGAGGATTATATAATAGCCGGCACCTTAATTTTCAAATTGAATTCTTCACTTTAATAGGTAAAACCCAAATACCCTTGATGTTTTTTCACGATATCTGCGATGATTTTCGTACCCATCCCTTCACGCGGCCCCAATTTCGTGGTTTGACCGTATTTTTCAAACAGTGCCTCCAGAATGGGATTAGGTATGGGCAGACAGCTGTTATTGCATGATAATAGATACATACGGCTCCGTTTATAAAAACGGAGCGTGATTTGGGCTGGCTCCCCTCTTTCCTCCTGCCATGATGCCACTCTTTAAAGAATTGATATATACGGTGTGATCGATATTCAGAATACCTTTCTTACAGCCAGCTCCCTAATTGTCTCGATCATCCTCTTCTTTGCTGTCTCAAGGATATTTTTCTTAAAGGACAAATGGTTACTGAACTAAACATGACGCACTGAATCATCGGCGCGTCTTTTATTCACTCGAACTTAATTCCATGAAAATCATTCGTTTCCCACAATCATGGAATCCACCTTATTACCGGCTTGAAACATTCATAACCCAAAAAACCTCCCTTTTCAAGGAGGTCACTAAACGCTCATACTCAAAAGAACTCGTGATATAATGCCTGAATTGCCGTCTCTTCGTTATGCCCTTTCACACCGAACATCATGCTTACCTCCGAAGACCCCTGATTGATCATCTCAATATTCACCTTTGCTTCTGCCAAGGCTTTTGACGCTCTTGCCGTTGTACCGACATTATGACGCATTCCTTCCCCTACAACCATTATCAAGGCAAGATCGTGCTCCACATTCACTTCATCGGCATGAAGCTCTTTCTTGATTCGTGAAATGATTTTTTTCTCGGCTTCACCCTTCATCTGGTCCTGCCTTAGAATAAGCGTCACATCATCAATGCCTGATGGAATATGCTCATATGAAACTCCATAATCTTCAAGGATGTGCAGCAGTTTCCGGCCAAAACCAACTTCCCGGTTCATCAAATATTTGCTAATGTAAATACTGCAAAATCCTTTATCACTTGCTATTCCAATAACCGGCCCGTTCGTATTATCCCGTGTACTCACAATGCGGGTCCCTTGTGCCGCCGGATTGTTCGTATTCTGGATATGGACAGGTATTCCCGCACGGAATGCAGGTATCAGCGCCTCATCATGAAATACCGAGAAACCTGCATAAGAAAGCTCCCGCATTTCACGATAGGTTAATTCCCGGATTCCCTTGGGATTGGAAACCACATTTGGATTCACCGCATAAACGGCATCCACGTCCGTAAAGTTCTCATACAAATCAGCTTTGACCCCATTCGCAAGAATCGAACCCGTAATATCGGAACCGCTCCTTGAGAAGGTTAAAACATCACCATCTAACGTATACCCGAAGAACCCTGGGAATACTACGATTCCAGGCTCATCACGCAGAGCATATAACCGATCATAAGACTCTGGTAGCACTTTGGTAAATCCACCTTCATCCGTTACGATCAAGCCAGCCTTCTTCGGATTTATATATTGTGCTTCTACCCCACGGCTTTGGAAATAACCTGCGACAAGCTTCGCATTATTATCTTCGCCACTGGCCTTCAAGGCATCCAAATAGCGCTTCGGGTTAGTTTGGTCTGCATGTAACAGTGCCATTAAATTTTCATGAATCCCAGTGATGACACTCTCGGATATATCAAGCTCTTCAGCAATGCTCGCATAGCGGGATACGACATCTTCTATCAAATACTCTCCGTTATCCCCGCGCAGCTGCTGTTCTGCAGCCCCTATCAATAAATCCGTCACCTTTATATCATCGGAATTGCGTTTCCCTGGAGCCGAAACGACTACAATCTTTCTCTCTGGATCAGAAACAACAATTTCGAATACCTTCCTCAACTGTTCACCTGATGCAAGTGAACTTCCGCCAAACTTTGCAACTTTCATCTCGACATCCCCTATTTTCGTAAATATTCTGTCAAAATCAACTCTCCCTATTATTACGCTTTTTCGCGAAACAATCAAGTGTGAATTCCATTATAGGAGGACATTTGTATTTTTTAAAAGGACAAAGCGGCAGGACCACCGATCGAGAATGGCTAAAAACAAAAAAAGACAACGGGCATATGCCCATTGTCTTTCGTATTCTTTAGCGATTATCGACTGTTTCCGGGTATAAATCATGGTTCATCAAGCGGTAATCTGCCATTTCCTCATACTTCGTACCTGGTTTCCCATAATTTGTGTAAGGGTCGATGGAAATTCCGCCCCTAGGTGTAAACTTGCCCCAGACTTCAATATATTTAGGATCCATCAATTCGATTAAATCATTCATGATGATGTTCATGCAGTCTTCATGGAAATCACCGTGATTGCGGAAGCTGAATAAATAAAGTTTCAAAGACTTGCTTTCCACCATTTTCACACTGGGAATATAGCTGATGTAAATGGTTGCAAAATCCGGCTGGCCCGTTATCGGACATAAGCTAGTGAATTCCGGGCAATTGAATTTGACGAAATAATCCCGGTTCGGATGCTTGTTATCGAATGACTCAAGGATTTCAGGTGCATAGTCAAATGTATATTTTGTTCCTTGATTCCCAAGCAGTGTGATATCTTTTTTTAATTCTTCTTCTTTTCTTCCAGACATTAAAAGTCCTCCTAATCCCAGGTTACAGGGAGATTCATAAAGTGGGCCTCTATATAACAAAAACCATATCTCCTCAAAGATATGGTTGATTCGCGAAAAATATCAAAGCCATAGTTTTTTTAAGAGGGTGATGCTATGAACCTCTCCCGTTTATCGGGAAATATTTTAAAATTGTCATAGTTAATATAGAAAAAAATATCTAATCTGTCAATCATACTTTTTAAATTTGGTTTGATTCCTGCATGCTTTCAGCTTAAAATGTAGAAGAAGTTTATCCTACATGAAGGAAGAGATTAAGTCAATGTGGATTTTTGCAGCGCTCATCACGAGTTTATGTTTCGGAATCAATAACAGCATTTTTAAATGGAGTAGCGGAAAAGGTTACTCAAAGGTACATATCCAATTTTTCTTTTATTTTTCAGCATTCATTTTGTCTATATTTTATGGAGTACTTGTGGATGGTTTGCACCTGAACTGGCTGTCTATCATGCTTGGTGCAGCCATTGGGGTACTGAACGCTAATGGTAATCTCCAGATGGCAAGCGCCTTTGAAAAAGGGCCGGCAAGCTTGACATCTCCATTAATCGCAGCGAATGCAATATTCCCCATTCTCTGTGCAGCTTTAATTTTTCACGAACATATTTCTTCCTTGCAGTGGAGTGGAATTGTCTGCATGTTTCTCGCTACCTTAGTCATTCAGTATACACCTAATGCTAAAGGTAACCACCAATATGTCCCTTGGATAATGCACACATTATTATCCATCTTATCTTTTGGTGTGCTCGGCATTCTAATGACGACATCAACACGTCTTCATTTAAACTCCCTCGATATCCTAGTATCAATGTACGGAGGAGGAATGCTTTATCTTCTTTCGGTGCTGGCCTTTAAAAATGAAAAAATCAAGCTAAATGAAGTCAAAATCGGTTCCTTAGTAGGCTTATTAAGCACCATTGGCTATGGATGTTATTTCTTTGCGTTGAACACCGGCATCGCAAGCATCATTTTCCCTGTCGTCAGCCTGAACTGTTTGGTTGTCGTATTCGCTGGATGTTATTTATTCAAGGAAAAACTAAAAACCTATCAAATTGCCGGCGTACTTGCTGCATTAATCGGTATTATATTAACTAAAATATGAATATAGTTCATTTGCAAAAAACGACCTGGCTGTCATGTGCACACAAGCCAGGTCGTTTGAATTTGGCCGGGAAGTCGGGTTGGTCAAAAAAAAGTGTTGACACATCCCAAAAAATATCAGATAATTTTGAATATTAATTCTTTAGATTTTACAGCTTTTGAAATGTTTGAAAAATCCTCTGCCACGGGTATTAAAGAAATAGGTATAACCACCTCATTTAATTCTGAATTAAGAAAGGAAAGATGCATAATGGTAAAAGTTACAGTAACAGTTGATTTCCAAGGAAAATCTTATCAAACAAATGTCCTTACTAAACCGGGTACTGATCATGAAGTAATTTTACAACAAGCCCTTCATCAAGTTGAAAAACAATGGAAAGCATAAAAAGGCAGGCATCGTAATAGATACCTGCTTTTTTATTACCATTTAATAATTTCCAAAATACTATTCATATGCACTATTAAAGAACCTCTTACAGCAATTCCCTCACTTTTAATTATTTTTCCAAAATACACTAAAATACAAGGCTTTCAGTGTGGACGTTAACCTCTCAATCTGAATAACAAGTAATTCAGAATTTTTTATAATGAAAAAAGTACCTAAATGAAAGGGGATTACACAATAAAAGAATTATAAAAAAGGACGGTCTTTTTAAGGACCGTCGTCTTAATGTACTTTTAAGCTAAATTACTTATTAATGGCACGGAACGTTCTTGGAGGCTATCGGAAAACAAACTATAAGAAATGACTTTCTTCTTGTATTGTTTAACTACATCCACTTGGTCATTGTAAATGTACACAAATAACCTAACATCCTTTTTACCTCTTTTAGTATCAATGACCAATGGAGACCCACTATTTCCGGGATGCAAAAACAATTGCTCGTTCCCTGGGAAAATATGATTTTTTTTCAAAAATCTAGCGTTATTAAAATAATTAATACCTTGAATTTTTTCTTCACCTTCCAAACGTTTTCCTTCAAAGGTTACGATCGCATTCTCGTCACTAATTTCAGAGTGTATTTTAAATTTGCTGATAATCCAATTAACTGCATCAGTTGGAAGACAGGAAACCAATATTTTTAACAAACTCAAGATAATTGTCAAAATCAAAACCGGCAATGTCAATTTCATCATCTCCGCCACGTTTATGAATTAATTCTTATATCGCTTATTATATCAAAAGGACTGACAGTTTTTCTTAGAGAATGTGTCGTTCTATTAACGTTTTACTTAGTAAAACCTTGCACTTAAACGCAAGGGCGCACTCCAAAGGGGGAAATTTTTCTTTTAATAAATATAATGTTCCGAAATGGTTATACTAAACAAAATGGGTCATCCACATCCTTCATAACCATACAAATTTCTATGAATGAAGTGGATAAAGCGGTATATGTTTTCAACTATTAAACACAAAAAAACTGGGCGTCATCAAGACGCCCAGTTTTCCGGAATAGATTATTGATATCCCCAAACCATTGTTAGCAATGTACCGAAAATCGTAACCAATGCAACGAACAATCCGTAATAAACGTTTGTGTAAATCGATGCTTTATCTTCAGACTCTCCTGCGTGCATGAACATAACAAATTGAAGTGCAGCTTGCATGAAAGCTGTAACGAGTAGAATGATCACAGCCATTTTAAGTGAGAGATCAAACACAATAACTGATAGTGCGACCAAAGTCAGGATTAGTGAAAAAGCAAATCCCATAACTTGGCCCCGTGGGAATAATTCTTTCATATTACATCATTCCTTTCAGGTAGACGAAACTGAAGATGAAAATCCAGACAACGTCCAAGAAATGCCAGTAAAGTGAAAAGATGAAAGCCTTGTTTGTTGTTTGTGGAGTCATACCACGCTTTTTAATCTGCATGATGATGAAGGTTCCCCAGAATAAACCAAGTGTAACGTGAGCTCCATGCGTACCTAGTAATGTGAACAAACTAGATAAGAAAGCACTTGTTTGAATGGTTGCTCCTTCATGTACATACTCCACGAATTCATAAATTTCGACTCCCAAGAAGCCTAAACCAAGAATAAGGGTGATAATGAAGAAACCAATCGTTGCTTTCTGCCTGCCAAGTCTCATTGCATTGATTCCAAGACCTATGGTAAAACTACTAGTTAAAAGAAAGATTGTTTGAAACATTAGGGTTGGGACTTTAAAAAGATGTTCCCCTGTTGGACCATTTCCAGTTCCATCAACTAATACAAAATAAGTGGCGAACAGTGTAGCGAAAAGAGCTATTTCTGCCCCCAAGAAAATCCAGAATCCAAAAATCTTTAAGCGATTTTCTTCCGTGCTATATTCTAGTGGCAGCGAGTTATCTATTTTCATTACTTAGCACCTCGCAATTTATTTTCAGTTTCTTCGATCTCTTCAACAGAGATATAACGTCCGTGATCTTTTTCGAATGAACGGTGAATCATACAAGCAAAGATACCGATCGTTGCAATGATTGCAATGATCCACATGCTGAATACCATTGCAAAGCCCCAAACGAAGAAGATACAGCTCATGATAAACGGCACGCCACTGTTATTTGGCATATGAATCTTTTCTACTTTACCGCCAAATAATTTAAAGCCTTTTTTCTTTGAATCCCAGAATGCTTCTGTAGAATCAACTGTTGGCACAACTGCAAAGTTATATTCAGGGATTGGTGTATGTGTAGCCCACTCAAGAGAACGTGCATCCCATGGATCGTTTGAAATATTTCTTGATGCATAACGAGTGCTCCAATAGATATTGTACACAATTAGTGCAAAACCTATTGCCAAGCCAATCGCTCCAACGAAAGAGAGCATATTCAATGGACCATACCCTGTTGATTCAGAGTACGTATACATACGACGTGCCTGCCCATCTAAACCAGTGATGAACATCGGGAAGAATGTTACATTAAAGCCGATTGTAATGAACCAGAACGACCATTTCCCAATTTTTTCGCTCAACATGAAACCGAACATTTTTGGCCACCAGTACGTGAAACCAGCAAGTACGGCAAATACAGTACCAGGGATTAAAACGTAGTGGAAGTGAGCTACTAAGAACATTGTATTATGGTATTGGTAGTCAGCACTTGCCATTGCAAGCATAACCCCTGTTACCCCACCGAGCGTGAAAATCGGAATGAAAGCTAAAGAGTATAGCATTGGAACGGTAAAAACGATTTTACCTTTCCAAAGTGTGAACAACCAGTTGAAAATCTTAACACCAGTCGGGACGGCAATTGCCATCGTGGTAATCGAGAAGATACCATTAACCATTGCACCGTGACCCATTGTATAGAAATGGTGAGCCCATACAATGAAAGATAGAGTAGAAATAGCTACCATGGAGATAACCATCGAATTATACCCGTACAGGTTACGACGTGCAAATGTTGAAATGATTTCACTGTAAATACCGAAAGCTGGAAGAATTACTATATAAACTTCAGGATGTCCCCAAACCCAGAACAAGTTAGCCCAAAGCATATCGCTACCGCCATTGGCCATCGTAAAGAATTGAGTTCCGAATAGACGATCCATAGTCATCAACGCAAGTGCCACTGTCAATACAGGGAAAGCGAAAACGATAATGAAGTTTGTGATCAAGATAGACCATGTGAACATTGGCATTTTCATTAAGTTCATGCCAGGTGCTCTCATTTTCAAGATTGTTACGATAAAGTTAATACCAGTCAGTAATGTACCGATACCAGCTATTTGAAGTGCAATCGCATAATAGTTGGAACCTACTGATTCACTGAAATCATTACTTGCCAGTGGGAAGTAAGATGTCCAACCTGCATCAGGCGAACCACCGACTACGAAAGAGATGTTAAATAGCATTGCCCCCATGAAGAATAACCAGAAGCTTACTGCGTTTAGACGTGGGAATGCTACGTCACGCGCTCCAATTTGCAATGGTGTGACAATGTTCATTAACCCAATGATAAATGGCATAGCCATGAACAGGATCATGACGACCCCGTGTGTTGTAAATACCTCATTATAATGCTGTCCATCCAAAAGACCGTTATCTGGAATAGCCGTTTGAGCACGCATCATAAGAGCATCGACGCCACCACGGAAGAGCATAAGCAGTGCTGCCAAGATGTACATGATACCAATACGTTTATGGTCAACCGTTGTTAACCACTCACGCCATAAGTAACCCCATTTTTTAAAATAGGTAATTCCGGCAACAACCGCAATCATGGTTAAGCCAATGGCAACCATGGATGCATAAATCGCAGGACTTGGATGAGGTACGGCAAATCGATCAAAGTAATCCATACTTTTGTGACTCCTTTCAGGAAAATATTCCTTATCTTGTAAACCTAGAAATTTTATCTTACGAAATTAATTCTTAGTGATCATGATTCATGTTGCTGTGTTCTGAATGTTCCTCGTGTGAATCCTTGGAATCATTTTCTTCAGTATCAGAAGATCCGTGGTTACCATGACCAGCATGTTCCCCTTCAGGAGCTGGAGAAAACTCTAAGTGAGTTCCAGTGTAAGTGGATTGGCCCACATGACCAGGTTTTAATAATTCATTGAATTTTTCCTCAGTAATCGGTTTAGCAGTAGCTTTAATTTCATCTACCCACTTATCGTATTCTTTTGCTGAAAGTACATTAACGTTGAACGTTTGCTGAGCAAAACCTGAACCACTGAAGTTTGAATTTCGACCCATATACTCTCCTGGTACATCAGCTGCTAAATGCAACGTATTTACCATGTTCGACATCGCGTATTTTTGTCCTCCAAGTTGCGGAATCCAGAAACTGGAGATTGGACCGTATGAGTAAAGTTTAAATTCAATTGGTCGGTCAGTAGGTAAAAACAGATAGTTGACTGTTTCGATATCTTCTTCCGGATAACTAAAATGCCACTTCCAGTTAGAAGATGAAGCATAAATAACTAATGGTTCTTGATCTGCATATCCTTTAGGTGTTGCCTCAACTTCATTTGTTGTTTTAACAGTAACAACGGATAGGAAAGCGACGATCAAAATTGGGATCGCAACCCAAATTATTTCAAGAACCTTACTTCCTTCAATATGAGGCGGTTCATAATCATCACGTTGTTTGGAAGCACGATACTTCATTATCATGAAGATATACAGTACCATAACGACAAGGACGACAAAGGCCATTGTCCATATCGAAATCATAATAACATCTGCTTGTGTTGCAGCTACTGGCCCTTTAGGGTCCAAGACCATTAATGGGTTATCGCAACCGGTTAGCACAGTGGCAATTGTAAAAAGTATAGTTAATAGAGCCCATTTTATTTTCATAGTACTACCCCTTTCTTACATAATAAAATTCCAATTGGTAATTATTCGGACAAAGTGTTACCATGTTCACAAACCCGACATACCAATATTAATCCCAAGTCTAAAAAAAGACAATACAAAGTGACATCTGTCACATAAAGTTCAATAAAAAGCAGTAAGAAGATGGTAAATGAACAGAAATGTTCGAAAATCTTCAGCAAATGAAATATAATAAATGTTTAATAAATTACCTATGGAAAATCCACTTATCAGTACTAGATTGCAATAGTACCGGTCACTTCCCGTTTAATATTACTCTAATATAATGAAATAAAATTTCCACATTATATTCACGTATATATTACCTCAAAACTTCTTAAGATTATGAATTATATTACCTATCCTGTTAATTAGATATATATCGTAGTAAAACGTGATTTAAAACGGATTTTCTTCACTCGGCCATGGAAGTTGGCAAATGGTTGCCGCATTGTACAAAATGCTATATTCATGCTTCAATCCCCTTATGACCCAACACTGGTCAATATTATATATATATAAGGAAACAACGAGTGTGAAATGTAATTGATTCTTTCTTCTCGCATTACTTATTGACCTAACAGTATTCCTAAAGTGGTCATGGGTGGAAATAATTCAGGTGTCAGTCAAACTTGTTGCAACTATAGTCAAGTTGTTTATCAATCAATTTCAGTAGGACAGGACAAAAACTATTTTGGATCAATCAACTCCGACTTTTGGAAACTCACTACTCAAAACCCCATATTGATAACGGAATCCCTTTTGTATCATCAAGTAAAAGTACATAAAAAAAACCACGAGAAAAGGACTTTTTAAAAGTGTCCTTTTCTCGTGGATATAGTTCAAAATATAATGTGAAAACTTCCTGGCGTTCAGGCAGTTTGGTTTGAATGTCCAAGCACATCGTATGTATTTCAAAGGGTTGCTGAAATATATTTTTGGTACATAACGAGTGCAATATATTGTATTGAATTAAAAAGTAGCCAACTGCCAAGTCCTACACAAAATGAAAGCGCATTCAATCATTCAGATCAGGTTGATTCAAATTCTTTAGAAAGGCGAACAGCTCAGCTGGTTATGTTCATTCATGTTAGTTAAGCTGATGTTAGAATGCCAGTTCATTAAGCTACATACCTGGTTTAGTTACTGAATTCTGTACTTCTTTTTGTTTGAGGTTTAGCATTTGATTTAATTTTTATGATTTTAGTCGTTTCCGGTTCAATTCTTTTACCTTTATGTGTATTCATTACCATTTCTTCTGTCAGGACAAAAAATATACCAACTAGAAAAATTGCAGCTGCGCTTAGTGTGATGGCAATTCCAACAGCGGTAAATATATAATCCTTATTGTAATCGCTTACAAAGAAACTTAAAGCAAAAATAATAATTCCGATTACACAACCTGTGCCCGATACCCATTTCACTGCATCTAACATCTTCTGATTAGCTTCCATAATTTCATCCCCTTTCTTTCTATTTTATGACATTTCACAAATTTGTCAAATCTTTTCTATTTTTTAACATATCCACGATGAAAACCTTGACAAATAGAGGCCGGCACTATTCACTTTTAGGTACTAAAGACTATATGAAAGTTCTTCAAAAACAGTGCAAATACACTATCTATTTTTCCGATATTAACCTTTTGTATATTATTAAAAACTTCTCAACTGCCAATTAAAAGACCCCTGATGAATAATCAGGGGTCTAACCACTTTCTATGGTTTTTGCAAGGTTAACGTTATCGTTTTCTCTTCAGTGCCTCGATATACTTTAACCTTTACTTTATCGCCGATTTTCTTATCTGTATATAAGTACTTCCTTAATGCAGCGGCAGTATTTATTTTCGTTCCATCAATCTCAACGATGATATCCTGTTGCTTAAGCCCTCCATTCGCCGCAGCTGATCCCGCTTCTATACTCGTCACCATTACACCGGCCTTTGCGGCTTCAGGAACATTTTGAATGTAATATTGCGGCAGTTCTTCTATACTGGCCAAACTGACTCCTAAGTATGGGCGCGTGATTTTTCCATTTTCAATCAGCTCCGTAACTATCGGAATCACATCATTACTTGGTATAGCAAACCCTAAGCCTTCCACACCGTTTTCGGAAATCTTCAAACTGTTTATGCCGATCACTTCCCCAGCGGTGTTGATTAAAGCACCGCCGCTATTGCCAGGGTTGATCGCTGCATCTGTTTGAAGGACATCAAGTTCCCACTCCCCGTCCGAGGTATCGACTGAAATGGAGCGTCCGGTCGCACTGACGATCCCTTGTGTAACCGATCGTGAAAAATCAAGTCCAAGTGGGTTGCCAATTGCCAATACTTCTTCACCTGGACGCATGCTATCAGAATTCCCGAATTTAATTCCCTCCGGTGCTTTCGAGGCATCAATTGTCAAAACCGCTAAATCCGTCAAAGCATCAGCCCCGACAACTGCTGCCGTTGCCTTTTGTCCATCATACAATGAAATTTCGACTTCCTTAGCTCCTTCAATAACATGATTGTTCGTGATGATATAGGCTTTCCCATCAGCTTTTTTATAAATGACCCCTGAGCCAGTGCCGCTTTCAACCGTTTCGCTCTCGGTGCTTTGCCGCTGGTACGGGTTCTGGGTTTGCATCTCCTGTAAATTCACGACCCCTACAATCGATTTGGATGCTGATTCGACCATCTGTGCCCTATCATTTGAATCCGTACTTGTCGATAACTTTTCCGCAGTGACACTTTTATTCTTTTCAACACTTTCCGTTTGCTGTACACCTGCCGTTTTGGTTGACTCATTCACTGAACTTTTCCCTTGATCTATAAAGTCCCCGCCAAATAGAAATACAGACGATGTAACCATAGAAGCAACCGTTCCGGAAACAAGGCTGGTTATCCAAAGAGACTTACCCTTTTTCCGTTCTGCCTTGACTCTGACTTGCTCCTCACCATTATAATTCTCCATCTTTATCCCTCCTATGATTGTCCTTTACTTGGCTCAATCATAAACAGTAAATATTAAAAAATTCTTAAGAAAATAAAGAATAAGGCGACCTTTTTACAAAAATTATAAAATTTTATCGAATCCTGTATTTTGCGGCGTCACAAAATAAAAAGGCCTCAACAGGGGCCTTCAATTCCACCATTCAGTTATCCTTACATGACTTCATATACTTCTTTAGTCTTCTTATTCACGCCATACCAGCCCCAAGTAGTGGTGTGGCCACTTTTCTGACTAGGTTCATCCACCTCGAAAACATGAAAAATATAATCTCCCTTTTCGGCATCATGATCATATTCGATATGCAAATGCGGAAAGTTTTCCATATCCACGTAATCCTTCACAAGCTTCTCCGCCTGAGATTTACTTAATGTACTAACCGAATCCTTGCTTCCTTCTTTGCCTTTTGTTTCCGTAGCCGCCTTATCTTCTACTTTAGATCCGTCCTTAGTTGTTTCCTCCGCCGGTTCCATTTCGTCATTTCCCTCTACTGCTTCTATCGTGGCAGAGTCTGATACCGGGTGCATTTCCACCGCCTTTGCAACCATTAGTTTACCTTCCCGGTATTTTGCTTTATATGCGGTTGCTTCTTCAAAATCTCTTTTGGCCGAATCAAAATCCTGTTCGTCGTATTTCTTCATACCACTCGCCAGAAAACCTGAAAGATCCATTAACTCCCTTGCTTCCGGTGTTTTTGCTTCTTTATAAGCTAATTCAAATGCCTCGTGGGCTTCTAAATAATTTTCCTCATTCAACTGACTTTTCCCTAAATCCATATTGGAATCATAATTCCTTGTTACGCAGCCTGAAGCAATCAACACCAAAAAAATAACCATGATTGACCTCTTCACTATATCTCTCCTCACTTTTCCATAATATTCTGTAAATCTATCTTAAACCATTTGATAAGAAATCCGATACCTCTATTTCCTATCATTTTCATTAAGGAAATGTTTACTTTCATGATTAACTTTTTACAAATAGTGGTACAGAATAGATAAACGCTTGAAAGGATGATAAGCAGAATGATGCAGGAAAAACAGACCTATCATGTCGATTTGGTCAGCGGCGACGTACTTGGACAAAAACTTGAAGAGAATCCGAGCTTCACTGTATACGCAACCGATGAGGAACTTGCAGAATTAAAACAATGCTTGGAGGAACACCGGACAGATGACCTGGAGTCATATGCCCGTTCACATGTGCCCTACCTTCTTTATCATCATGACCGGGCAAATGATAAATACGATGCAGCCATGAAAAGGCTTTATGCCCTCATTTATAAATTAGGGGATGAAACGGCACGAAACCATATTGAAGAAATCGGCATTTTGAAAGATAACAAATTCGAGGGACAAGAAGAAGTGCAAAAGTTCAAATAAGAAATATGAACAGAACCTGAAATTCAAAGGTTCTGTTCTTTTATGATTAAGTTTCAAAAGGTTCCCCCCATAAAAAAAAACCATTTTGTGGTTTATTAAATAGTTTTATTAGCAGAGTTCTTTCAATCTACATATTTATCTTTCAAATAATCTGAACCAATACCACCAATAACCATCAAAGCTAATGGTAAAAAATTCGATACAACTGGCATACTTTTTAAAATGGTAATATCCGTGCCAACAAATTTGTTAAGACCAAAAATAATTAATTTTGACACTAACAAAAATGCACCTAGTAATAACACGATATCAAAAAACATTTTCCTTTTTGGAAATGCTAACTGCTTACTTTCCCGTATTATTTTTTCTTTCAATTCCTCGTCACTCCTTAATAATTCATCTACTGTAATTTGAAATAAATCACTTAAATTAATGAGTACTTCAATACTTGGATAATTTTTTCCCGTTTCCCATTTTGACACAGATTGGCGACTCACATGAATCTTCTCTGCAAGATCATTTTGTGACCAATTTCTTTTTTCTCGTTCTTTTTTTAATCGCTCGCTAAATATCATAATGAGTTCATCGCCTTTCCTTACTCCTAGTATTGTGAGATGAATTATGCAAAGTAAAGATAGTAATAAGCGCATTACTATGCAACTTATGAGTGACACCGAAGAAAACCTTGATATATCAAGGGAATCAGTTTAATTTTCCGGAACTGCTGTAAGTTTTTTCTTTTAAAAAACGTTCCAGTTGATTTCAAAAATCCGCTCCATTTCCGCCGACTGTCTGCCAATCTTCCTCACCGCAAGCGCCTGTGGGGTCTCGGCTAGCCAGTTATTCGGCAGGAGTGTCGCAAATTTCTTCAATCTAAGAGTAGTTATTGTAAGCAACTACTCAATCATATAATTTTTTTATCCAATAAGCCATCTTACTATTACATATATCAAGAATTAACTAATTAACCTCAATTTGAAAAAAAGCCTTGTATAGACAAGATTTTTAAATCTATTTTTTATAAATCCCGCTTGTTTAATTAAACGAAGCATTTTTATATTTCGCTCTTTGAACTCTTTTGCACTAATACTCTTTCACAGTATAACAACAGGCAATTATCAAAGGTTAGTAAGCTTAATATCGTTACATTCAGACTCTAATTGTAGAACTTTATCTTTTCATTATGAAGTTGTCCTGCACATGCAAAAAAAAGGTTGCCTCAGCAACCCTCACTATAATGAAGGAACTGTCTCCAGCTCCCGGTATGAATTCATTGCGTTGAACGTAATAATTAGTTCTCATAACGTTTCATTCATTTGAAGAAACACTCTCATTATCGGAAAATGATTCCCACGTTGTACATAAAGTTCGTAGACTGGAATTAAAAGAGTGGAACATTTAATCTTTTGGGTTCACTTCAATGAAAGATCCTTTTTATTCACAATTTAGTTTACTTATTTTTCTCCTAAAATAGCGAGTGGACTAAATACTTCATAATGAATATGGTCTTTCGATACACTCCATTTATTTAGGGCCTCATTGATTGCTTCCATAAAAGGAATAGGTCCGCAGAAATAAAAATTAGCCTCTTTTGATGGAACGATAGATTGCAGGAAGTCTAAACCAACGTATCCTTCTTTATCAAAATGCCCAGAGGTTCGATCGGCTTCTGTTGGTGCACCATAGACTACAAATGATTTTATATGTTGATGTTCATTCACTATTTGTTGCAGATGATCTTTAAAAGCATGTGTTTGACTATTGCTTGTTGCATGGATAAACGTAACCTGACGTTGTGGTTGCTTTTCTATAATGGTATTTAACATGCTAAGCAAAGGTGTAATGCCAATACCGCCACTAATTAGAACAACGGGTAAATCAGTGTTATCCAGTTCGAAGTCACCTGCTGGAGCAGAAAATTGCAGCGTATCTCCAACTTGCAGCTGTCTATGTAAATAGTTAGATACAATTCCAGATGGAGCATCTCCATGGGCATCTTCACGTTTAACACTAATTCGGTAGTAATCCTTACCAGGTGAATCCGAAAGACTGTAATGGCGTATGTGCGTATATTTCTCGCCAGGAACTTCAGCCTTAAGTGTTAGGTATTGCCCAGCATGATAGGAGGCAATGGGTTTTCCGTCTGTAGGCTTTAGATAAAAGGAGGTTACCACATCACTTTCTTTTATCTTTTTATCGATATTGAAGCTTCGATATCCTTCCCATCCACCAGGCTGATGTTCTGTTTCCTCATAAAGGTTTTTTTCAATATCAATAAAGGCATCTGCAATATAGCCATAGGCCTTTCCCCATGCCTCTATGATTTCATCTGTGGCTGCGTCACCCAACACATCTTTAACTGCTTGAAGCAACGTTTCACCTACAACCGGATACTGTTCAGGCTTGACCCCTATCGCACGATGTTTCTCAGTAACTCTTTTAATTACAGGTTTTATCGCTTCAAGGTTCGTAATATGTTCACCTGCAGCATAGACAGCATACCCCAAGGCCTCTTGTTGAATTCCTCTTTTTTGGTTCGTTTGGTTAAAAAGGTTATACAAATCAGGAGCTTTTGAAAATAGTAATTCATAAAATCTCTTTCCTATTGGTTTACTATGTTCCTTGAGAACAGGTGCTGTTGACTGAACGATTTCTATGGTCTTAGCATCAAGCATGTTAAAATTTCCTCCTCAAATTTCAGGGATATATACTGTAAATAGCATTCCCACTTAATATTGGAGTAAACATGATATTTGGGCCCTGTTCACTTATCACTTACCAACCCAAACTTCTTACTAAAGGCAGGCTTCCGCCCATTTGGAGATTTTGAAATCCCTTAAGATAATTCAAAGACACCATACCTATTAGTACGGTGTCTTTTGTTATTTTAGTATCCTTGGTAACTTAACTGACCCTTTATATCAATAAGAACAAAGCTGCTGATCAGTAACAGAAAAAAGTGTTATAGGGTCCAATTGATAAGCAATCCTGCTTGTGCTAACCCACCACCGAAACCATATAATAAAATCTTCTCACCATTATTGAGCTTTCCTTCATTTACTCCTTGATCTAAAGCTAATGGTATTGTTGCTGAAGAAGTATTTCCATACTCCACTAAGCTATATAAAGTACGCTCAATTGGAAAGCCACTTCTATCACATATTGACTCAATCATTCTTAAATTTGCACTATGCGGTACAAACCAATCAACTTCATTCAAATGAAATTCAGTATTTTTCATCACAGTTTGCATTCCTTTTGGAACAGTAGTAACAGCCCATTTATAAACCTCACGTCCATTTTGTACAAGGTTACCACTATTATTCAAGTCTTCACCATTTATACGTGTCGATAGGTTTGTACTATATAAATTTTTTCCGCCTTCTCCTTCCGAATATAAATGTGAAGAAATAAAACTTGGCTGTTTTTCATCATATTCTACAAGAACTGCTCCTCCACCATCTCCAAATAAAATACAAGTGGCTCGATCTTCATAGTCCATAATTTTAGATAAAGTATCAGCTCCAATAACAAGAACTTTCTTATTTAAACCAGATGTTACTAATCCATTAGCCACATGCAACCCATAAGTAAATCCTGCACAAGCAGCGTTTAAATCAATAGCTCCAGTATTCTTAATACCTAGCTTTGCTTGGACTAAAGAAGCTACACTTGGAGTGTTGAAATCAGGTGTAAAGGTACAGACAATAATCATATCAACATCTTCGACAGATTTATCATACCTTTCCATTAAATCCTTTACAGCTTTATAACTTATATCACTAGTAAACTCTTCTTCATGTGCAATTCTTCGCTCTTTAATACCAGTACGTTTAACAATCCATTCATCATTGGTTTCAATCATTTTTTCTAAGTCCTTATTTGTTAACCTTTTTTCTGGAACATAAGAACCTATCGCAGTAATACGTGCTTTGGATTTGAACATAAAATAACCACCTCGTGTTATGAATTGCATCAATTTTATAACTGATATTAATACCTGGTACTAATTATAAAGTAAAAAAAATCTTATGCAACTACCGGTCCTTTTAAATCCATAAGAAAAAGAGCTGAACGACAAAGAACGATCGCAAATGATAATATAAGAAGATTCTGCTCCTAAATAGTAAGGTATATCGTAGCCAGAGCATCCTGTTAAAACATACGCTTCTTGGTTGTTCTCATTTTGATTTAACACTCTCCTTTAGGTAAGTACCTATACTAAAAGTGCATACTTACGTACTTGCAGAGTGCACTTTATACTTAAGATAAATAATAATTAAGGAGGAGAAATCTTTGAAAACTCTTGTTATCGTATCACACCCAAGTCTAGAAACATCCGTCATAAATAAGCGATGGGTAGAAGAGCTCAGGAAATATCCGGAAAAGTATATAGTACACGAATTGAATAAAGTTTACCCTGACGGAAACATTAATGCGGAAAAAGAACAGCAATTAATCGAATCGCATAGTAATCTTGTTTTACAGTTCCCTTTTTATTGGTTTAATTGTCCGCCTCTCCTAAAAAGATGGCTTGACGATGTTTTTACTTATGGTTGGGCTTATGGTTCAAATGGAGGCGATAAATTAAAGAATCGCAAAGCTGCTTTAGCTGTATCTGCCGGAATTAACAAAGAAGATTATAGTGAAGAGGGAAGATATCGCTATACAATTGAACATTTATTATCTCCCTTTGAAACTACCTTCCTATACTGCAATGCAGATTATCGTTCATTCTTTGCGTTTTATGGTGCTGAAAATGAGCCTTCCGCAAGCGAATTGGAAAAAAGCGCACAAGATTATTTGAATTTTGTCGACAACCTTTAATAGGCAGTTTCATTAAAGAAGTATTTCCTTGTTAGGGAAATACTTCTTTTGATTTAATCAAAATAGCTACACCTACGGCTGTACAGTCTCCTGAGCTGGCAAACTGTTTTTCTCTCCCCACTCGCACATCATATTTAACAATGGAATGAGAGATAGACCACGTTCAGATAATGAATATTCTACTTTCGGGGGTATTTGGGGAAATTCCTTGCGTATGATAAGGCCGTCTGCCTCCAACTCTTTTAACATGATGCTTAGTGTTTTAAAGGAAATGGTACCGATACTTCGCTTCAGCTGATTATGCCGCATAACCTTATTTTCAGACAGCCAATACATTATGATCATTTTATATTTGCCGCCTATTAAGGACAAAGTATATCCAAAGCCAGTGTCATTTGGTTTCACGCCAGTCGGAACACAGGTTTCACGCATAAGTTTACACTCTCCTTTAGATAAGTATAGGATATGAATGTTCATACTTTACAATAGATCATTATCAATCTTATTAAAAGGTAAAGTAAGTTCTCTATAAAAATTAACTATTGTGGTCAATGTTTATACTCCAAAAATGAGGGAGCAAAAGGTCCTCCTGCCCCCATTTTAGCGAAAGTAAAAAGAGTTCATTATTATTAAGTAAAATGATGAAGATCCGAAACTTATATCCATGACCCATCCCTTTAAAAAAAAGGAAAAATCCTGTTGCATATCCAACAGGATTTTTATCAATCTTCAAAATTCACAATTATAGGATTTCTGTCATTTTAGTGTTTTTGTTTGTAATAGGTTACCGCGAGCGCAAGGGCCAGCACTGTTCCTTTGACGATATCCATCGCATAATACGGAACGGACATCATGATCAGCCCATTTTGAAGGATTCCGATCAGGACTGCACCGACAAAGGTTCCAAAGGCATTCGGTTTTCCCGCTCCTAAAACGGAGGAACCAATGAAGGCTGCTGCAACGGCGTCCATTAAATAAGGTGACCCTGAATTGATTTCTGATGTCATGACCCTTGAAGCAAGGACAATACCCCCGATTGCAGCAAATAAAGCTGAAAGCAGGTAGGCAAGGATTTTGTATTTATTGACCGATATCCCGGAAAGTCTCGCTGCTTCCTTATTTCCCCCAATAATGTACATATAACGACCGTGCTTCGTATAAGTCAAAAAGATATGTGTCGCTATCACAATGACTGCCATGATCAGGATTATCCATGGTACCTGGCCAATTTTGGCGAAAAACGGGCTGATCAGTCCTGTTGCGAATGTCCCGTCGGGCATGACCATATTTTGCGAGACCGTGGCCCCCTTGGTATAAGTAAGGGCAATTCCCTGGATAATGAACATGGTGGCCAATGTCATCAGCATGTCGGGAATTCTCAATTTAACGATCATGAATGAATTCAAAGCCCCTACGACAAGTGAGGCACCGATCGCAGCTAATATGGCGATAAATGTATCCTGCGAAAACCAGACAAACATTGATATGACGATGGCATTGGCCAATGATGCGACGGAGCCGACGGAAAGGTCGAAGCCATCCACGCTCAGGGATATCGTAATGCCGATCGCAATGATGGTCACGATTGAAATGGAACGCAGGATGTTGATCAGATTAGTAGTTTGAATGAAAGATGGATTGGACACGGCAAAAACTCCAATCAGAATGATAATCGTCAATATTGTGCCGTATTTATAGAAAAAGTCGAATAGTTCCACCTTTTTCTTCGCTTTCGCTGTCTGTGTAACAGGAATGGGTATGCTCATTCTATTTTCCTCCTGTTGAATAGAATAATAGTTCTTCTTCATTCGTTTTGCTCGTTTCTAATTCGATGACAGTGCTCCCGTCATATAACACATATGTCCGGTTGGTAATGCCAATGATTTCGGAAAGCTCGGATGATGCATAAATGATCGCTTTCCCATTCCTTGCAAGCTTTGCAATCAATTCGAATATATCCTTCTTGGCTCCAACATCGACCCCTTTCGTTGGTTCATCGAATATGTATACATCCGCATCGGCCATAAGCCATTTTCCAATGGCAACTTTTTGCTGGTTACCACCTGAAAGGTTTTCGACATTCACTTCCCCTGAAGGAGTTTTAATGCCAAGACTTGCGATCATTTCCTTCGCCTTTTTCTTTTCCGCCTTACGATCCACGAAGCTGAACGTCTTGCAGAATTTGCCGAGACTGGCTGCAGTCAAGTTCGCCGAGACTGATTCCTGAACAAGGACCCCTTCTTTCCTGCGTTCCTCAGGTACAAGTGCCAGACCGCTTTTTACTGCTTCGTGCGGTGATTTTAAAGAAAGCTTTCGACCATTCAGGATGACTTCGCCCGCTGTGATCGAAGTATGACCGAAAAGGGTTTTACACAGCTCCGTTTTCCCAGCCCCGACCAAACCTGCCAAGCCGATTATCTCGCCAGCTTTAATATTCAGGCTAACATTTTTAACTTTCTCTGCATCTGACAATCCCTTCACTTCCAGAATAACGTCCCCAATCGAAGTATTCACTTCAGGAAACTGTTCATCCATGGTTTTCCCGAGCATGTTCTCTACCACTTCGGTACGGGTTATGTCCTCCTTTTTTCGACACGTGACACGCTCCCCATTCCTCATTATCGTAATTTCCTCACAAATTTCAAAAATCTCAGGCAGACGATGTGAAATGAAAATGATTCCCACGCCTTTTTGCTTTAATTCATTTACAATTCGAAAAAGTTCTGTCGTCTCCGTATGACTTAACGGAGCAGTTGGCTCGTCGAGAATCAGGAATTTGCATTCTGTCGAAACGGCTCTTGCTATCAGGACCATCTGTTTTTCAGCCAAGGTAAGGTCTCTTACCAGCTTTTTCGAAGGGACACGAATTATCATATCTTCAAGAATATAAGCGGCTTGGTTGTGCAGCTCTTTCCATTGGATTCTCTGTTTTTTCCCCATGTTTTGGACCATATCATTCAACATTACATTTTCCCCAACCGTTAAATAAGGGATGAGGGCGGTATCCACTTCCTGATAAACAATTTGAATGCCTTGCTCCTGAGCCGCTTTTGGCGAGCGGATATCCCACTTCATCCCATCAATAAAAATGTCACCTGAATAATGAACATGGGCTCCCGATAAAACTTTCATTAACGTCGATTTCCCTGCTCCGTTTGCACCGACCAATGCGTGGGCTGTTCCTGATTGTACGGAAAAATCAACTTCACTCAGCGCCTTTACCCCCGGAAATTCAATCGAAATCTTCTTCATTTCTAATTGCGTGCCCATGTCCATTCCTCCTTATTGAACAGACACTCCCTTCACTGGAAAGAGAGTGTCTCTTTTTACTTTTTATAATGATCTTTCAAAACCTTCATCCAATCTTCTTCAAATTCCGTCGATACACCCCAGCCTTCGACAATACCAGACAGGTTTGCCATGTTTACCGCTTCTTTTGAAGCTTGGATTTGCTTTTGTGAAATAAGTGATGCCTCCAGGTCATATGTTTGCGGCGTTTCTTCGCCCGCTAATTTTTTAGCCAATATCCTCATATTCACTGCACCGATCAACTTGGGATCGACTGCTGCCGTGTAGGACCACGAGCTATCAGCTGATTGGATTTCCTGGAGATCTGCATTAGATACATCAATTCCATATATCTTCACTTCATCTCGGCCCGCTTCTTTAATCGCCCGGGCTGCACCGATTGCAAAGGCATCCCATGTTGCGAAAATGGCATCCAATTTACCTTTAGGGTACTTATTCAGCATTGCGGCTACAGCATTTTGTGTCTGAACCGAAGTATCAGCAGATGCCACTCCGAATCTTTCTACTTCTTTAATTCCAGGATTTTCTTTTAATTTTTCCTGATAGACTGCATTTCTTCTTACCATTGGAGGAAAACCGTCCACCCAAAGATATGCAATTGCCGCTTCACCTTTCTGTTCTTTTATCAGTTTATCAAAAGCCAGTGTTGCCAACGCTTCATCATCTTGTGAAGTTAATGTCACGCCTTTTATTTTAGATAGATCGCTTATTGAATCGAATGTGACAACGCTTTTCCCTGCATCAACCAACTTTTGAACGTCATTCACAGTTGCTGCATCATCACCATGGGAAATGATATAGCCGTCGTAATCTTCCTCCAAAGCCTGCGCTATCGCATCATGGAATTTAGCCGTATCTCCATTTGCTGTATACGTATCCACTTGAAATCCCAGTGCTTCTCCCTCTTCTTTTGCCCCCGCCAGGTATTGGGCCGTATGATCATCACCGCCAATTTTACGGATCACTTTGATTCTGGCTCCATCCCCATCAGCAAATCTTTCCGGGACATTTTCAAATGATACTTTTTCTTCTTTCTTCGATTCTGTGGAACTCTGCCCTGTAGAGCAACCCGTTAAAAGCAATGCCGAAGCGATGGCTGAAATGAATATCCCTTTAATAGACCTTCTCATCTTGTTTCCCTCCATGTTTTCTTATTAGTCTTATCAGTTAAGTTGGTGTAAATCCCAAAATAAAAACCTCTCTAATATAGAGAGGTTTAATCGGCTGTTTTGCAGACTTGTCCCTCTCTTATCTGTCAAAACATTTCTGTTTTGCAGGATTTAGCACCAATTCCTAATGGAACGGTTGCTGGGCATCTTAGGGCCAGTCCCTCCGCCACTCTTGATAAGAGATATATTGTGTTACGTTTTCGTAATTAACACTTTATAGGGATATAGTCGTAAAGTCAATAGATTTTTGAATATTTGAAATGTTCCCCGTTATTTTTTATTTTCTTTGAAGCTGGGCTAGACGCTTTTTCTCAATTTTTTCAAGCCTCTCCAACTGTCTTAATTTCACTTCGAACAAAGTGATCGGGTCACGGTAAACTTCCGGATTTTCTTTCATATGCTCCAATGCAGCCTGGTAGTCTTTTATTTCAGTCTGCGTTTGCTCTATCGTTTTTTGAAGTAAGGCAAATGAACTGCGATAGAAAAGTGAAATGTCCCGATCCAAAGATTTTTCAAACAATCCAAATTGGGTAAGGAAACGTTCCGTGATCATTTCGGCAACATCCAGGTAATCTTCACTTTCCAGGTATTTCTTATAACGATTGTACATATTGGCTTTATTTTGCGGTATCGCCCCAAACAGCTTTCCTGCTCCTTTAAGCAGCAATTGTGATGGAGTCCTGCGCAAAAGGATATTAACGTCATCGATGCGGATACTGCTTGTCATCCGATCGGCATCACGACGCCAGTCATCCAATACTCTGAAGTCACCTGCAAGCGTAATTCGTTCTTCTTTGTATAATTCATTGAAACCAGCACTCATCTCATCCATAAATTGTTGGCTTTGTGCGAATTCCATTTGGGAACTGGCAATCCAATCTTGAAGAGAACGGTAATACTGCGGCATGATTTTATCAGATATGAATGCTTGGATCCGCTCATTCATTTCCTGGTTTAACTGTATATGGACCTGACTGAAATCACTGCTCTCCGTTAACGATTTAGAACAATCCCTCAGTAATTCAGGAATTTTGGAATAAAGTTGATTTTTCACTTCATCTTTAAGCGAACGATATGACCTTATGATATTCTCACTTTTTTCTTTTTCCAAATCAGCCAGTTGATTGACCGCTCCATTCAGTTTGATTTCCATCTGTTCATTCCAAGAAATGGAGTGCTCACATTTACGCTCATTAGCTGCCCGTTTTTCTAACAGGTTAGATAATGTTTTACGGATGAAAGCAAGGATTTTTTCAGACCTTCTTTCTTTCCAATTATCATCTTGATAATTCGATTGAAGGAAAACTGAAAGGTCCTTCAATTGCTGCTTGCTGTCATAAAGTTTGGAGAAGGCGAATACTTTCGCATTCGGGAAGTATGCATTCACTTTATCCCATGTTTCGTCTTCCATTCGAACTGCGACTTGATCACTGTATATCGTATCCATTTTATTTAATAAGAAATGAATCGGAAGTTTCGGGGCCATCATTTGAATTTCCAATAACAGGTCCCGTTCACTTCCGGTGAATGGCGCCCGGGCATCTAGAACGAACATCAGGCCATCACTGCCATGCAAATAGCTTTGGAAGTCGGATTCCACGCTTATTTCGCCATTGAACCCCGGTGTATCCAATAATCGCAGACGATTATTTCTGAGGTAGTCACTAATAAGGGTAACATCGACAATCGTCCCGCGCTGACGGCGTGTTTCATCCAATTCAGTTAACTCCATGACAGCTTTGCGATCTGTATCGGTAATTTCGAGGATTTCCAAGTCATCCCCGTCTTTGACACTTACTAGGGACGAATGATCTTCGGCAGCAATACTCTCCCCAACAATTGACTGAATAAAGGATGTCTTGCCATTTCCTGTACTTCCCACAAGTAGAAGATTGAAATTTTCGGTATCCTTAAGCCCCTCGACCATCCAATTAAGCTTATTGCCAACCCTTAAATCATTCTCATCAGCCCACTGGATAATGGAATTGAATAGTTTTTCCCCCGCTTCCAGTCCGCCTCCCAATTTAGGGGATTTCGCCAACAGACTTTCTGCATCCTGAATGACCAGCGCATTGATCGTATCCGGGAAGATTTCATTCCAGGACAACGTGGATGCCGCTGCAAACAGCGATAGCTCCCCATCTGCGATTTTGAGCCAGTTTTCCAGCAACCTTGGCACGACCGGACTTAAATCTTTGATTAGGTGCGTTCCTTCTAACAGACCTGCATATGCATCCCTGTAATAGACGGAAAGCTCATCCCATACATCCGCATGGTTTAATTCGATGGTATCTATCAAGTTATTAATCACTCTTAGCCATTCGAAATAAGAATCCGTATATTTATAATTTTTCCACAGGGCAACCGTCACCTTTTCGAAACGTTCCTGGTCGAGAGTGTATAGCGAACCAAGGACAGTTGAAAAATAATCCGGATCCATCGATTGGGCTACACCCTGCTGGATATACGTTTTCAGCACATCGAACCAGCCCATTGATTCTGTACGGATACTTTCATTCGCCGCTAATTCCACCGCACTGTTCCAATCCTTTTGTTCTTCAAAAAAGGCACGTGCGATTTCCGTGACATTCGGGTAGTCCGGCTGAAACTCGACTGCTTCTTTCACGACTTTGGAAGCCAGGTCATTTCTCGTTTCCACTATGTACAGGGAAAAAAGTTGTAAAAGAACCTCTGTTTTCAAGACCGATTCATTCGTATCGACGGATTTATAGATATCCTCTGCGGTTGAATACATTTCCAGTTCAAAATAAGCATCAGCGATGTTTTTCTTCGCCCATGAACCAAGTTCCCCTTCTATGTTTTCCCATTTAAAAATGGCTGCTTCATAGTCATGATGCTGAAAATATACTTCTCCTTGAGCAAATCGAATTGCGGTTAAATCCGCTCTTTCCTTTTTTTGTTCCACGAGAAACATTTCACCCAAAGCTTGAATGGGGTGCTTCCTTGTATCCTCAATCATCGTTTCATAATATTTTTTTCCGATCAGCCGTTCGTCCATCTTTATTCCCCCGATATATTTCATATTTTCAATTAAAGGATAATCACTGATTCTATAAGCCTTCTAGTAGACCTAACATTCAATTTATAGGTTCCTTTAGTTAAAAAATTATTTACAAAACCCTAAAATATTATTTTAGCAAAACAATATGGTAACAACATGTCACCACTCTTACAATTTTAAAACAGAAACAAATGGAAATGTAATGTTTTTAATAAACCGATACAAAGATGTCATTTCCATATTCGAGAAAATATGTTTTTTCTAGTTTTACCACATATCAGATAGAGGTGAGCGAACCATTTTTTATACCTCTAAATTACCAGAAGCCCAGCCCTTCAACTACCTATAAACGAGTATAAAAACAAAATTACTCTGCCTCGTCCATTACTAAATCCCCATTTTTGCGTTCATATAAAAAAGCAGTACCCTCATTCATGAAAGGTAACTGCTCTCTGATAAGCTCCGAACAGTCGTTGTCCTTTGACAAATTAGGATTATACCCCTGTACGCTTACGTTGGTTATTCGGCTTTTTGGTCAACTGGCTTTTAAGCTGTTTCGTTTTCTTCACAACGCCTGTTTCCAGTTTATCTTTACTTGATCCTGCTTGCTTTTGAGCCAGTTTTTGTTTGACTGCATCCGCCAGGCTTAATTTTTTATTTTCAGACATACTGTTGTCTCCTTTAGTGTTCTGCCTTCTATTATAATATAGTTGCGATTAGAAAGATAATAGGGAGTAATATCCTATTCTTTTTCAAAAAACACTCTTGATAAAGGAAGTTTCGCCAACTAGGGACTAATTTCCTGCTCCTTTAAAAGGATTAATGATAAAATATGTTGACTTCATAATCAGAATTTGCTAAATTGTCTTTATATTATAAAATCTATGAAGAGAACGAGTAAGATGAGAACCCTGTTCCACAGAGAGTCGACATGTGGTGGAAGTCGATGTCCAAGGCCTATCCGAAAATCATCTCTGAGATGCAAAGCTGAAAATGCAGTAGGCTTTGACGGGTTTCCGCCGTTACAATGGATCACGTATGAATTCGTACGTTGACTGAGTGCCGCAGCTTCTTTGAAGTGCGGAATATGGGTGGTAACGCGAGCACAAACTCGTCCCTGATTTTCAGGGGCGAGTTTTTTATTTGCACAAAACACTTTAATTAGCCTTTTTCAGGCCAGTCGGCGAGAGTTATCATTTTAAAAAAAGGAGAAATCACCATGAAAAAAACAGACACATTATTTATCGGCCTTATGCTTTTCTCAATGTTCTTCGGAGCGGGGAACCTCATATTCCCTCCATTTTTAGGAGCATCTTCGGGCACTTCTTTCTGGCCAGCCATTGCCGGTTTTGTCGCCACCGGAGTCGGCCTGCCAATTTTGGTGCTTCTTGCAGTCTCACTTGTTAAAGGCGGGGCACAAACTATCGGTGCCCGTGTACATCCTCTATTCAGCACGTTGTTCATGGTGGTCATCTATTTAAGCATTGGGCCTTTTCTGGCCATTCCACGGAATGCGAATGTTGCCTATGAAATGGGCTTCAAGCCATATCTTGGCGACTCAATGAATCAATCACTATTTCTATTCATGTTCACAACCATATTTTTCATCATCGTTTATGCCATTTCATTGAATCCAGAAAAAATGGAAACCTTCATGGGACGCTGGATTACACCCGTTCTACTTTTGTCCATGGTCATTCTCTGTGTCGTTGGGTTCGTAAAGCTTGATGCTCCATTCCAAGCTCCAACCGAAGCATATGCTGCAGGAGCATTTTCAAAAGGATTCATTGAAGGTTACAACACGATGGATGCTCTAGCCGCCTTGGCTTTTGGGATCGTAATCCTTACTTCAATCCAGCAAAGGGGGATTTCCGAACGAAAACAATTGACGAGATATACAGTAAAAGCGGGTCTCATCGCTGGTGTTTTGCTTTCTTTAGTTTATATCTCCTTAGGTGTAATGGGAGCACGCATGGCTGCCGATGGGTCATTCGAAAACGGAACGGATATCCTCACTGTCGCATCCACCCTTTTACTTGGAACTGGCGGAAAGGTCCTTCTCGGCATCATTTTCACATTAGCATGCTTCACCACCGTCGTCGGATTGACGACTGCTTGCGGACAATATTTCTCAAAACTTTTCCCCAAGCTGAACTACAAAACCGTCATTCTGATTGTAACAATCGTCGGTTTCATCCTTTCAAATATGGGTCTGAATCAAATTTTAAAAGTATCGGTACCATTCCTTGTCATGGCTTATCCGTTAACGATCGTCCTGATTGTCCTGACATTCTTCAGCCGTCATTTCAAAAACCCGAAGAAGGTTTATCGCAGTGCAATAACTTTCACAGGAGTTTTCGCCTTGATAGATGGATTGAATGCATTCGGTTTACAATTAGGACCCGTGCAAACCTTGAGTGATGTCCTTCCCCTTTCTGCCTACGGCATGGAGTGGATCATCCCTGCTCTCGTCGGTACAGCCTTTGGCCTTCTGCTCAGTCAAATCGGACAAACGGCACCAGCTGAGGAGTTGGAAATCGAAACATTATATTAATGAAGGAAGCAGGTGATTTTACGGATCATCTGCTTATTTTTTACACACCTGCATTGCTTTATTTTGGAAATAGACATCCGCTTTTTGTTATGATGGGGTCAAAGGAGATGATAAGTAGTATGTCTAAGCAAACCCGTATTGGTAAAACAGATCTGTATGTAAATTCGATTGGCCTTGGCACAAATGCAATTGGCGGACATAACCTATTCCCTAATCTAAGCGAGGATACAGGAAGGGATGTTTTGAGAACGGCATTGGAAGAGGGAATTAACTTTTGGGATACAGCTTACATTTACGGTCCTGAGCGTTCAGAAGAACTTATAGGTGAAATCCTTAAAGAGAGTCGCAAACGCGAGGATATAGTCCTTGCCACTAAAGGGGCACACAAATTTGCCGATGGCAACGTCGTCTTTGATAACTCTCCGGATTTTCTGAAAAATGCCGTGGACTCGAGTCTAAAAAGGCTCCAGACAGACTACATCGACTTATTCTATATCCATTTCCCTGATGAGGATACCCCTAAAGATGAAGCAGTAGGTGCCTTAAAGGAATTGAAGGATGCAGGCAAAATCAAGTCAATCGGCGTCTCGAACTTTTCGTTCGAACAATTGAAGGAAGCGAATAAAGACGGCTATGTCGATGTCCTGCAATCCGAGTACAATCTATTCAAACGGGAGGCGGAACAAGACCTACTGCCATATACAGCCGAAAATAATATTTCCTTCATTCCTTATTTCCCCCTTGCTTCTGGTCTGCTCGGGGGCAAATATAATCAGGAGTCAACGTTCGAGGACGGCAGGGCAAAAAGTCCGCTTTTCCAAGGACAAGCCTTTGTAAGCAACCTGCAAAAAGTGGAAGAAGTACGGGCAATCGCCAACAGGAAGCATACCGATGTCGCCGATGTGGTACTTGCTTGGTATTTAACTCGGCACTCGATAGATGTACTGATTCCCGGAGCGAAAAAGCCAGAACAGGTCACACGCAACTTACAAGCATTGGATGTCGATTTAACCATGGATGAAATCGCCGAAATCAGTGCCATTTTCGCTTAATATAGATGTGAAAAGGCTGTTCAGATCAAGTTGAACGGCCTTTTCTTTATTTATCCTGCTCTGTGGTCCATCCTTGTACAAAAAAACTGACTACTAGGCTCTCTATATTGCTTAGGTACTTCTGTTTTGTTATATTTTATGAATATTCCATCAATTAAGGAAGAGGCAGTCTGATGAAAAAATCTATTGTTATTTTATTTCTTATCTTGGCAAATTTATTTTGGGCCGGTAATTACATTTTCGGAAAATACGTTGTGACCGAACTTTCTCCGATCCAACTAACATTTACGCGATGGCTAATAGCCGTTTTCTTATTGTTTCCTTTAGCCCAATGGATTGAAAAGCCAGACTGGAAGAGTGTATGGAAAGCCTGGAAATTACTATTAGTCATGGGTGTGCTCGGAATCATCAGTTATAATTTTTTCCTTTATTGGGCTCTGACCTATACAACTTCCATGAATGCTGCTCTTGTCAATTCCATGAACCCTGCCTTAATTGTTCTTTTTTCCGCTTTGCTGTTAAAGGAGAAAATTTCATCCCTCCATGCACTCGGACTTATCATATCTTTATTCGGCGTTTTATTGGTCTTGACAAAAGGACACCTTCTGGATATTTTCCAGCTCAATTACAATAAAGGCGACTTATTGATGATCTTGGCGATTCTCGTTTGGACCTTCTATTCAATAATTGGTAAAAAACTGAAAAACATTCCGATCATCTCAGCCACTGCCGTTTCCGTATTTCTCGGATTGATTCTCGTCGCTCCATTCGCCATTGGCTCGGGAATGAACCTTGATTTAAGCAGTAAAGCCATCACGGGTCTCTTATATATTGGAATCTTCCCGTCTGTCGGTTCCTTTATTTTCTGGAATATTTCCCTTCGTCATATCAATGCCAGCCAGGCTGGAATTTATCTAAATCTGATTGCTGTATTTACCGCCATTCTTAGCCTGATTTTAGGGCATGCGATTACTATCGTCCAAATCCTAGGAGGCCTCCTTGTCTTCATTGGCGTCTACCTGACAAGTAAAAAGAAAAAAGAAGATCCGGCAGCTCTCACGAAGAACATGTAATCCAGTAATTCTCAACAACGAACGCTTTCTTGTCTTTTCCCCTTGTCTATGCACCATGATTTACGTTATCCTTTAAAGAAGAAAATCTGAATGAAAAGGTGTGCTTTAGTTGAGGATCAATAAATATATCAGTGAATCCGGAATTACCTCGCGACGAGGCGCAGACAAATGGATAGCCGAGGGCCGTGTGACGATTAATGGCACTGTAGCTGAGCTCGGTAGTCAAGCTGAACCCGGCGATGATGTTCGTGTAGATGGCAAGCCGATAAAAGTGGAACAGCAAAATGTCTATATTGCACTGAATAAACCGATAGGGATTACAAGTACGACGGAAAAACACATTAAAGGGAATATCGTTGATTTTGTAAATCATCCGCTTCGCATTTTTCATATCGGACGGCTGGACAAAGACTCAAGCGGTCTGATCCTTCTTACAAATGATGGAGACATCGTAAATGAAATCCTTCGTGCAGAAAACAAACATGAAAAAGAATACATCGTGACCGTGGATAAACCACTTACCGCTTCCTTCATTAAAGATATGTCATCCGGAGTGGAGATTTTGGATACGAAAACACTTCCATGCAAGGTTGAACAGTTGACCAAATATACATTTAACATCACTTTGATGCAAGGACTGAACAGACAAATCCGCCGTATGTGCTCCGCACTAGGGTATGAAGTCCGTGATTTGCATCGAATCCGGATCATGAACATCCATTTGGACGGACTGGCGATCGGACAATGGCGCGATCTAACCGAGGATGAATTGACGGAACTATTTAAGGAATTGGATTATACTCCAAGGCAAAGATGATAATTAAGATGCCCCCAGATATATCTGGGGGCATCTTCTTTTTAAATTAAAAAAAGTTTCCAGCAATAAATTGCTTTTTTATTCGTAGTTTTGCTGATTTACTCGTGAGTTTCGCGCTTTTACTCGTGTATTTCGCACTTTTACTCGTAAGTTTCACACTTTTACTCTTGAAATTTCACTTTTACGCGAGTAAGGGCCAAAATAAAAAGCAACCTGCAATAGGCTGCTCGATATCGGCTACAAATTATACCCACCATAAATCAGTTGGGCTTTCGTTGATGAGTACAGTTTTCAGATTGGTTACGGCCCGTTGGAATCCTTCTTCAACTGACATTAGCGGATCTTCGTGTTCGATGCTGACGACGTAATCGTAACCATATGTGCGAAGGGCACTCATGATGTCGGACCACTCTTGCAGGCTGTGGCCGCATCCTACAGAGCGAAAGTTCCAGGCACGGCTCTGGATATTTCCATATGGCTGCATGTCAGTTAATCCATACATATTGATGTTATCCTGATCCAAGTATGTGTCTTTAGCGTGGAAGTGGTAGATTGCTCCCGCTTTCCCTAGGATTTTGATGGCCCCGACTGGTTCGATGCCCTGCCACCAAAGATGGCTTGGATCAAGGTTGGCACCTATTGCATCAGATGTAGCTTCCCGCAGTTTTAACAAGGTGTAGGGTGTGTGGACGAGAAAGCCCCCATGCAGTTCAAGTCCGATTTTTATATTGTGCTCATCGGCAATGGCGGCTGCTTTTTTCCAATAGGGGATCAATTTTTCTTCCCATTGCCATTTCAGCACATCTGTATACTCATTCGGCCATGGGGCGATAGGCCAGTTTGGATATTTTGCTCCTTCGTGATCACCAGCTGTACCAGAAAAGGTATTGACGACCGGGACGTTCAGCAAGGATGCAAGTTTTATTGTTTTAATCAGTGTTTCATCACTTTCTTTAGCGAATGCTTCATCTGGAGAGATTGGATTGCCGTGGCAGCTGAATGCACTGATTGTTAACCCTCTTGTTTGAACGGATTCGAGGTATTTTTGACGTTTTTCTTCACTTTCCAGCAGTTCATCGAGTGGACAGTGGATATTTCCTGGATACCCGCCTGTACCGATTTCAACTGTTTTTAATCCGGAATCCGCGACATAATCAAGCATATCCTCGAATGATTTTTGAGCAAATAGTACTGTAAAAATCCCTAATTTCACAAGCCCCACCTCACCTTTTCATTAATTTATGCTCATGACCTTCCCACTTGCCGAGCTTTGATAAATGGCTTCGATTATTTTTGAAACTTTCATGGCTTCCGATGGTTTAACCAATGGTTCTGCCAACCCCAGGCAGCTATTAATAAAGTTCTCTGCCTGTTGCAGGTCTGGTGTATCCTCCCCTGGCATCCATACTGCCTCACTATTTAGAAGCATGCCGTGCTTAGCCTGATTCAAGACCAACGGGAACACATCAAGTCCGCCCTGCGTTCCTGATAAACTCAAAACTGTGGCTTCTTCACGGATATTCGCGGCCCAAGATGTTTCGAATAATAGGGATGCTCCGTTGGCAAATTTGATATATGCCGTGGCATGGTCATCCACTTCAAATACCGAGGCATCGAAATTCCCCCATAAATTGACCTGATCGACACCCTTACTGACATAATTATATGTCGAACCTACGATTTCAATCGGTTCTGGGTCATCCATCAGCCATAACGCCAAATCAAGCAAATGGCAGCCGTAATCGATCACGCTTCCCCCGCCTTGCAATTCCTTGCTTGTAAACACTCCCCAGCCAGGGACTTTACGTCGTCTGATTGCCTGTACACGCGCTACATATGGTTCACCGATTTCACCGGCCTGAATCATTTTCTTTGCGGCCTGGGCTTCCTTCATGAAGCGGTAATGATAAGCAGTCGATAAAACTTTACCCGATATGTTTGCAGCCTCGGTTATTGCTATACATTCCTCAGTTGTAATGGCCATTGGCTTTTCGCATAACACATGTACACCCGCTTGCAGAGCAGCAATGGAAATCTCCGCATGGAACTTGTTTGGCGTTGCAATCGTAACGGCATCCACTTCAGCAAACATTTCTTCATAATTGGTGAAAACCTTCTCGATATGAAATTCACGCGCCACTTCTCGCGCCTTCATTTCATCTATATCCTGAATGGCATATAAAACCACTTTATCTTGAAATTTTTGAAAAGCTGGGATATGCCTTTTTTGGGCAATTCCGCCAGCACCGATAATACCCATTTTTAATTTGTACATAATGACTTTTAACCCCTTTATAAGCGGATGATTTTTCGGGATGCATTTGATTCCATCGCGCCAAGAATGACTTTTAATGATTTTAATCCTTCAACTCCTGAGACAAGAGGCTCCTCATTGTCCACCACACATTTTACAAAGTGGCTGATTACTTCGGAATCATGCTGTCCTTCTGAGTCATTAGTCTGGATGCTTCCTAATTGGATGGTTTCTGTCTTTCCATTATCATGATGGATGATCAGTGAGTATTTCGGATCGTCTTCAAGGCGCAATACCGCTTTTTCCGCATAAATGACTGTAGCATTGTCTTCTTTTGCATAAGACCAGCTGGCGGTAAGAGTTCCGATGATACCGCTCTCCGTCCTGAGGATACAGGCCGCACTGTCATCAACGTCTGTATTTTTCTTGGCAGTCGTTTCCACAAAAGCTCCCACTTCAACAAATTCTTCTCCAAGGATAAACCGTAATAAATCAGCTTTATGAACGCCTAAATCGCCCATTGCACCAATGACTGCCTGATCCTTCTTAAAAAACCAGCTTTCCAGTCCGTCCACGCTCCAGGTTTCCGGCCCGGAATGTCCAAATGCCGTCCGGAAGCTATAGACCTTCCCTACCTCCCCGCTCTCAATAAGCTGTTTCGCTTTTTGATGAGAGGGAACAAAACGCTGATTATGACCAATCATTAGTATTTTGCCACTTTTCGCTGCTGCTGCATTCATTTTTTCAGCGTCTACCAAAGAAGTAGCCATTGGTTTCTCACAAAGGACATGCTTACCAGCTTCCAAGGCCGCAACTGTGATGCGTGCATGCAGGTAATTCGGTGTACATACACTGATCGCTTCAATCTCCTCATTCTTCAAAAGTTCTATATAATCAGTATATGCTTGCGCGCCATACCTTTGTGCTGCTGCATTCGCCCGGTCCAGCACAATATCACAAACGGCAATGATCTCAGTTTCCTGATGTGCATCATACTCCGGAAAATGCCTGTTTTTTGCGATACTCCCGCATCCAATGACTCCTACCTTCACTTTGCCCATTTTGTTCTCTCCTTCACTTCATCTCTTTGCCTGAGATGGATTCCAACGGTTCGGCTTTCCCATAGTTCGTTACCATTCCAGTTTCCGGCTTGACCCAATCAACGGCATTCTTAATTACTCGTTGAATCTCCGGATTATGGTAGGTAGGATATGTTTCATGACCTGGACGGAAGTAGAAAATCCTCCCTTTGCCCCGCTGATACGTGCAACCGCTTCTGAATATCTCCCCACCTTCAAACCAACTGACGAAAATTAATTGATCTGGTGCAGGAATATCAAAATGTTCCCCGTACATTTCTTCCTTCTCAAGCTCTATATATTCTCCGATTCCATCAACGATGGGATGACTGGGATCGACAACCCAGAGCCGTTCTCTTTCATCCGCCACCCGCCATTTCAAATCGCAAGTCGTGCCCATTAATCGTTTGAAGATCTTTGAAAAATGACCAGAATGGAGGACGATGAGACCCATTCCCTCGAGTACTCGCTTATGAACCCTTGCAATGATTTCATCCTGAACTTCATCGTGTGCAACATGCCCCCACCATAGAAGTACATCGGTTCGTTTCAGTGCTTCTTCAGTTAACCCATGCTCTTCTTCATCGAGAGTGGCGGTCCTTACCTCGACCTGCTCACTTTGTAAAAAGCCGGCAATTGCACCATGGATACCATCCGGATATACTCCGGCTACTTCAGGCTTTGATTTCTCGTGGCGAAACTCATTCCATACTAGGACTCTCATGAACAACCTCCTCCATTTCAAGATTCATTTCACGGCAACTTGCTTTGTATGTTTAACTATTACCTCTTTATTTCCTAACGCAAACGTTTGCGTTTGGCCTGATCAAAATATAAGAACATACTTATCGACTCCAGAAAGTATGAATTTTCAAAAATAATAGTGATAATCTATATTGTAAATTTATGTTAGCAAAAATCAAGCTTTAATTAGTAAAACATTTCTACATTTTTCATTTAATTTCCTTTTCAGCAACAAAATGCGACTCCCGCTTTATGATTTTGGTAGGAATCATGATACTCTTTTCCATCATTTCCGGATTTGCAATTAAATCGAACACGCATTTTGCCGCCTCATACCCTAACTGATACGTATGGATGTCAACCGTTGTCAGCGGCGTACTTAAAAATTCTATGAATTCTGAGTGATTAAAACAGACGACGCTTATTTGCTGTGGTACTTTCAAGTTCTTTTCAGCTAACACTCCCAGCAAGAGAACACCCAATAAAAGATCCATAACCAAAAAAGCGGTTGGAGCCTCTTTCAATTCCAGCAATTCGTCAATGGCGTTAATTCCATCCGTTCGATTTAAAGGAATCAATTTGATATATTCCTGTGGCACATCCAACCCGGCCTGTTCCATCGCTTGTTGAAAGCCTGTCAAGCGGTCTTGAATCACCTCAAACTCGGGACTGCCCCCTAAGAAGACGATTCGCTCATGTCCAAGACTGAGTACAAACTCCGATACTTCCCTGGCCGCTTGAACATTATCATTATCAATGAATGTGATACCGCTCATGTTCGTACTGGGCTTCCCAATCAAAACAAACGGGAAGCCCTGCTTTAATAAATACGGCACCACTTTATCTTCCTTTTTAGAGTACAAAACAATCATGCCATCCACTCTTCTGCCCTGAACCATTTTCACTACATCCTCAAAGATGGCATCCTCCGTCTCGCCGGTTGTCAGAGAAAGACTGTACCCTTCTTTATTACAGAAATCCCCGATGCCTCGGATCACTTCTGGAAAAAAGGGATTGTAAAGTGATTCCCTTGCCGAACTTTTCATAACGATCCCAATGGCCTTAGTTGACTTCGTGACTAAGTTCCGGGCATTTTCATTCATATGATAGCCCATTTCCTTTAATACCTTGCGTACTTTACGCTTTGTCTTTTCACTGATTGTTGGACTGTTATGGATTACACGCGATACCGTTGATGGAGCGACATTCGCTTTTTTGGCAACGTCTTTTATAGTAACAGACAAATTCATCAACACTCCCCGTTCACCGCACATGGTTTAATATTCCCTATATTTAAATAGTTATTTAACGGCTCCATCTGCAATTCCTTTGATAATTTGCCTCTGAGCAAAAAAGTACGCAATGATGACTGGAATGATGGATAAAGTAAGTCCAGCCAAGGCGAGATGCCATTGCTTCGTATATTGACCGAAAAAGAAGAATAATTTAAGTGGTATGGTCTCAGATCCTGCGCCGCCAATAACAAGGGATGGCAACAAATAGTCATTCCATATCCAAATTACATTTAAGATCCCAACTGTAATGGACATCGGTTTTAATAATGGAAATATGATATACCAAAATACTTGAAACCGGTTAGCACCATCAATCTTTGCTGCCTCATCAAGTGAGATGGGAATCCCTTTTAAGGTACCATGATATAGGAATATGGAAAGACTGCAGCCAAAACCTAAATACATGAAAATCAGTCCGGCCTTGTTCAACATCCCAAGCTGTCCGAATTGGGCAACGAGCGGTATCATCACAGACTGAAACGGGATCAGCATAGCTGCTACAAACACAAAGAAAAGCAGGGAACTTATTTTACTTTTGTTTCGGGAAAGAGCGTATGCTGCCATCGCAGAAAAAATGATGATGATGACTACACTGACGCCCGATATCAATAAAGAATTGAATAAAGTCCGGAGGAAATCCAATTGCTCGAAAGCTTGAATGAAGTTTTCGAATGTCCAGGTTTCAGGCAGTCCCAGTGTGTCGGCAAATATATCCCGTTTCATTTTAAAGGCATTGACAATCATTAAATAAAACGGAGTGAGCCATAATATGGCCAAAATGAATCCGATGAATCCAATCAGCCACAATTTCCATTTTCCCCTCATTACAGCTCAACCTCCCGTTTTTTATTGAAATAGACTTGTGTCAACGAAACGACCGCCACGATTACGAAAAAGATAACGGCTTTTGCTTGTGCATATGCCATATCGTTTTCGGTGAAGGCGGATTTTACAATGTTCATCGCAACCATTTCAGTTGAATTATAGGGAGCTCCATTCGTCAAAGAAAGATTTTGATCATAGATCTTGAACGAGTGGGAAAGCGTCAAAAACAAACTGACGGTAAAAGCAGGTGCCACTAGTGGAAAAGTTATATGACGAAAACGCTGGAAGCTGTTAGCTCCATCAATTTTTGCCGCTTCGATCAAGTCTTCAGGAACAGCCTGCAGATAGGCAATATAAATGATCATGATATATCCGGCCATTTGCCAAGACGTTAAAATGATCAATCCCCAAAAACCTGTATCAGTCGTTGATAACCATCCATTAAATGCTTCGATCCCAGTCAAATCACCAATCGCACCGAAGACCTTAATAAAAATGAACTGCCAAATAAAGCCGAGAATCAAGCCGCCAATTAAATTGGGCATAAAGAAAACTGTCCGCAGTATGTTGCTTGATTTAATTTTCGAAGTCACGATGAGAGCCAAACTTAATCCGATGACATTGATTACCACAATTGCGGCTACGGAAAATTTAATGGTGAACCAAAATGTATCAAGGAACCCTTTATCCGTAAACAAGTCTATATAATTCTTAAGACCGATGAAATCCGGCGTCCCTAAACCGTTCCAATTCGTAAAGGAATAATAAAATCCGTAGATGAGTGGCACGATCACAACCAAAATGAGTGCAGCAAGAACAGGTGTCAAAAACAGCCAATATGCGGCATCCCGATTTCTCAACGAAACCGACCTCCTTAAAATGATTTAATAGTTAATGGGTTTTAGATCATGACTGGGTTATTTGCTGAATCCCTTGTTGAGGCATCCCTAATTGACTTTTCTATATCAAGGAACAACCAATCGACACACTTTTCATGCCGATTGGTCACTTACATTTCCCAATACTTATTTGCTATGAATCTTCTCCCAATTTTCAATGTTCTGTTGGACAAGTTCCTCCCAAGTCAATTTACCAGTTACGTATTTTTGGACACTTGCTCCAAGATCATCATTCCAACCAACCGGATATCCGTTAAACACCCACCCAATCGTGTTTCCTTCTTGGGAGTATTTATAAATTTCTTTTGAAATTGGATCGGCAATTTTTTCTACATCATATCCTTCATATGCAGGAATGAATTTAAAATCTTCCAAAACGGCTTTTTTCCCTTCTTCGGATGTATACAGCCAGTCGAGGAACTTCTTCGCTGCTTCCTGTACCTTTTCATCCGATTTCTTGTTCACTGCCCAATAGTTCGGTACGCCGACCGGCATGCCTGCAGAGTCTCCATTTGGAATCGGGATGATGCCAATTCCCTTTTCAGCTAACTCAGGGTCCATATCATACACCGTGTTATACACCCAGTTACCTTGCTGAATGATCGCAACCTTTTCAAGTGAGAACAGCTCTTCCACTTGTTGGGAGTAATCGAGGCTCGCTGTCGGCTGGACGGAATATTTATTTTGGATATCGACCAGTTGTTTAAACTTGTCACCATCCGTGAATTTAACCGTTGGAGCCTTGCTAGCTTCTAACACATTCCCATCAAACTCCGGTGCTAAAAATACATTGGATAAATGGTTTCCTGTCACCCACTTCTCTTTGACCGGATAAGCGAAAACTGCATCGATTTTCAATTTGTCTTTTTGTGAATCCATTTTCTTAACTGCCGCCTCTAAGGCTGTATAACTTGTAATTTCATCAGGATTAATTCCGGCTTCTTTAAATATCCGTTTGTTATAAATCAAGCCGTATCCTTCCTGGTTAAATGGAAGTCCAAGGACCTGCCCGTCCTCTTCCACGCCATCCAAAGTACCGTCAAGTGCTGCAGCAGCAGCCTTCGTGTCCTTTAAATCTGTTAATCTATCTTTATATTGTTCGACATCTACCGGGCCGCCAATGTTAAAAACCGCTGGTTCCTCACCTGAAGCGAACTTTGCCGTAATGGCTGATTTATAATCATTTCCGCCGCCAACTGTCGATACCTTGATCTTCACATCTGGGTTTTCTTTTTCATATTGTTTTGCCAATGTCTCGAATTGCGACTTGAATTCTACCTTGAATTGAAATATATCCAGCGTCACGACATCCTTTGAGTCGCTGTTTCCACCAGTTGAAGAAGAGCATCCAGCCAAAATCACACTAAAAATTAATAAAACAGTAAAGATTCCCCCGTACCATTTTTTACGTTTCATGCCTACCGACTCTCCCTTTTTCTCATAATATTCATGCAATTTTAAGAAAACGTTTGCATAAAATAGTAAAATAAAAGCCTTTCATTCTACAAAACTCGTAATCTATCGTGCTTCTTTTACATCACCTCCTCACAAAACTCCTTGCAAACGTTTACATTTATGGGCTTTATATTACCACCAAATTCCATACTTTACAATAAAATTGTAGTATATTGTAAAAAAAGGATGTTAAGAACCTTCTTAACTTAATTATATGATTCAGAAACCTTTGATTATTCCTTTATCCGGTTATTTATTGTACGGGCCATTTTCATTCCTGGCATTACACGAAAAAAGGGAAACCCGTCGGTCCCCCTCTTTTCACTTCAATATCATCTTCACATTGGATGAACCGTATTCATCCTTCAATTCATAATATTTATCGCTTGCTTGTCCAAATTCTTTAAACACACCACTAATGATCAATTCATTCGTTTCCTTATCAACGACACTGTACTTGATATTGCTTTTCCCAAACTTTCTGTCATCCACTTTTAAAAGGATCATCTTAGACACCTCCACATTTAATGGCTGCACTCCTCAGGGTGTGTGGTTTCTTACTTACATAATATAACAAATTATTCGGAATTTACAGATTTTTTGCATTGCAAAATAAAAAGGCCTATTAGGCCTTTTCATTTCGCTTATACCATATCCGCCTCCCGAGAATTCGCATCAGGACTTTGAAATATCCAGGAATCCTTCACCAAATACGTCCCGAACATCATGTATGGCAATAAAAGCATTGCTATCCGTTGACTTCACTATTCTCTTTAACTTTAGTACCTCTTGCTTACTTATAACGATATATAAAATATCCTTGGATGCTTTTGTATAGTATCCATGACCGCTAAAAACAGTGACCCCCCGGTCCATCAATTCGGTTACTTGTTTTGCAATCAGGTCCGCTTCTTTTGAAATGATGGTAATCGCTTTTTTCGGATTCAATCCCTCAATGATGAATTCCATCGTTTTTGTTCCAATATAAAGCATAAGGATAGTAAGCATCAGACCCTCTGCACCAATGATGAAATAAGATGAGAACGCAACGATTAAATCGAAAAACAGAAGTCCATAGCTTAAGCTCCATCCCAAATACTTATTCGTAATTCGGGCTAGTATCGTCGTACCGGCAGTAGTACCTCCAACACGAATGATCATGCCTATTCCTGCACCGGCAAAAACCCCGCCAAATATCGCATTGATGACCAATTCATCTGAAGATATCGTCCAACTTTCGGTTAAATGAAGGAAAAGTGAATTAAATGCAACGGCTATGATTGTATATACCGTTGTTAATTTCGACAAATATTTATAACCGACAATGAGCAGGAAAGCGTTAATAATCAAACTTAACAGCCCCGGTGACCATTCAAAAAGATAAAATAAAATGATGGTTATCCCCGTGACTCCTCCCTCACCAAGTTCATTAGGAATGACGAAAAGATTTATTGCCAAAGCGAAAATAAAAGCTCCTATTAGTATAAAGAAAACATCTAAAGAAATCTTTTTCATATTTATTACCCTTCCTTTATGTAATGGTTAATGTGAATCTGTTAAATTCACTGCTCTATAGTAACATGGAATTTCATTTAATCCTTCAAAGATTTGAAGGTTTAACAAAAAGACTACCTTGGAAGTTAGATTATCTTCAATGAACGAGCTTAATACATGCAAAGGTACTAATTTTCAATAAGCTCTTTTATACATTAGCTTAACAAAGCCACTATTCAATGAAAGTATCATTAATCCTTCTTCTCATTAACCTATTTTTATGCTAGTTTCATGCTCCTCGACTTGGTTCAAATAACCAATCAGCACGCTTATGATAAGTGTCTTTTTTCACCCCTTGATTTCTCCTAGTTTAATGGATAATCAATTTTATCATGTTCCTTTTCAAAGCTTGACAGTTTCATTGAGTCATGATTAGAATGTTTTATATGTTAACCTATATTATTTTTAGTTAACATATAAAAAGGAGAATGGCCATGCACAGTGAAAAACAATTACCTAGTTGGGAAGAAAAAATTAAGACAGAACTGGCTTATCTAGAAGAGATATCGCAAAAACGTGAACTCGTTTCAACGGAATTCGCCGAGCAGCCATGGCTTATGATCAACGGGTGCAGGATGCTAAATCTAGCTTCTAATAACTATTTAGGATATGCAGGAGATGAGCGGCTGAAAAAGGCTATGGTAGATGCAGTACATACATATGGTGCAGGAGCAACGGCTTCACGTTTAATTATTGGCAATCATCCTCTTTACGAGCAGGCGGAACAAGCTCTTGTCAATTGGAAGAAAGCCGAAGCAGGACTCATTATTAACAGTGGATATAACGCGAACCTTGGAATTATCTCCACTCTGCTGTCCCGTAACGATATTATTTATAGCGATAAGTTGAATCATGCAAGCATTGTCGATGGAGCTCTTTTAAGCCGTGCAAAGCATCTGCGCTATCGTCATAATGATTTAGATCATTTAGAAGCATTATTGAAAAAATCATCGATGGAAGCACGTAAATTAATCGTGACGGATACGGTCTTCAGCATGGACGGTGACTTTGCTTATCTTGAAGACCTTGTTCGGTTAAAAGAACGTTATAACGCAATGTTAATGACTGATGAAGCACACGGAAGCGGCATCTACGGGAAAAATGGTGAAGGTTATGCCGGTCATCTCCATCTTCAAAATAAAATAGATATCCAAATGGGAACATTCAGTAAAGCGCTCGGTTCATTCGGGGCCTATGTCGTCGGGAAAAAATGGCTCATCGACTATTTAAAAAATCGCATGCGCGGATTCATATATTCAACTGCACTCCCCCCGGCCATACTCGGTGCTATAAAAACAGCGATAGAAATTGTACAGCAAGAACCAGAACGCCGCTCACTGCTCCAAACACATTCAGAACACTTTAGAGAAGAACTCACATATTACGGGTTTAATATTTGCGGAAGTCGATCACAAATTGTTCCTATCGTCATCGGGGAAAACGAAAAAGCGATGGAATTTGCCACACGTTTGCAGAAAGAAGGAATTGCGGCTATTGCTGTCAGGCCGCCGACCGTTCCGGAAAATGAGGCGAGAATCCGTTTTACCGTAACAGCTCTCCACGATAAAAAAGATCTTGATTGGGCAGTTGAAAAAGTTTCGATCATTGGAAAAGAAATGGGTGTTATTAAATGAAACAGCCGAATTTAGTCATGCTTCCTGGATGGGGAATGGAAAAAGATGCGTTTCAACCGTTAATCAAACCACTGTCAGAAGTATTTCACCTCTCATTTATAGAATGGAAAGATATGAAAACACTAAATGACTTTGAAGAACGAGTCATAGAAACAATCGCTTCCATCGATGGTCCTGTTTATATACTGAGCTGGTCTTTAGGAACAATAGTATCACTTGAACTTTCAAGTTCGTATCGAGAAAAAATAAAAGGTTTTATCCTTTTTGGTGCAACAAGTCGCTTTACCACAGGAGAAAATTATTCATTTGGCTGGGATCCACGAATGGTCGAGCGCATGAAGAAACAGCTGCAGCACAATAAAGAGAAGACTTTGATTTCTTTCTATGAAGCAATGTTTTCCGAAGCTGAAAAAGAAGAAGGTTTTTATCATCAATTCATCACGACAATTCAACGAGAGTTTCATGGTGATGATGTGTTTTCGCTTCTTATTGGTTTGGATTATCTAATTCAGAAAGATGCTAGAGCAGGACTCGACCGGATTGAAGCCCCCTTTATATTGATTCATGGGAGAGAAGACAAAATTTGTCCACTCGAAGCCTCATCCTTCATTAAAGAAAATCTGGGTGGGAAAGCCGAGGTTCATATTATTGAAGGCGCTGGTCATATTCCATTTTTTACAAAACCACAGGAATGTATGGAGCATATAAAAACATTTATTCAAAAGGAGTACATTCATGATAGATAAACAATTGTTAAGTAAGCGGTTCAGTGAACACGCGAAAACATATGATGCGTATGCCAATGTTCAAAAAAACATGGCAAAACAATTAGTGGATTTGCTTCCTAAAAAAAACGCCAATCATAGAATCAATATACTTGAAATTGGCTGCGGCACGGGTTACTTAACGAGGTTACTCGTCAAAACATTCCCTAATGCTGCTATTACGGCTGTTGATTTGGCCCCAGGAATGGTTGAAGTGGCGAAAGGAATGACAAAAGAAGACCGTGTTACATTTTTATGTACTGATATCGAAGAAATGGCGCCTAATGAAAATTACGACTTGATTATTTCTAATGCAACATTTCAATGGCTGAATAATCTTCCTGCAACCCTTGAAAAATTGATTGCACGATTAACGGCTGAAGGAAGCCTGATATTTTCAACGTTCGGAAATGATACCTTTCAAGAGCTTCATAGGTCATATGAACATGCGAAAGAAAAGCTTCAACTTTCCATTGATAGTTCACCAGGCCAAATGTTTTACACACTAGAAGAATTATCCCAAGTTTGTGAAGAAGCGCTCCCCTTTTCATCAGCATCTCCAATCGAGATAACAAAAATGGAAAAGCTTGAACTAGAGTACTTTCAGACAGTACGTGAATTTTTCACTTCAATTAAAAAGATTGGTGCAGCTAACAGCAACAAAGAAAACTACTGCCAGCGCCCTTCCCTTTTTCGAGAGTTAATCAACATATACGACACAGAATACCGAGATGAATCAGGTGTAAAAGCAACCTATCATTGTTTGTTCTTTAAAATGAAAAAACATGATTAATCCGAAGATGAACATCTGGGATCTAAGCAAAATATGATACATAATTGCAGGCCGTTTATATAAAGTAACGACTAGTATTTCAGCTGCTTACTGACGATTACTAGGTTCCAATTCAAGCGATAAATAGGCCGCCGCCTCTCCTAATTCCTTTGGAGAAACGGTGGCCTATTTATCGCTTATTGAGAGTGTGTTTTACGTATAACTTCATCCAAATACCTTGCCATCTGTAATATTGACCACTCGATCACATAAATCTAACATTCTTTCATCGTGCGTTACCATTATGGCCGCTTTATTTCTTGATTTCACCTCATGTGCAAGCATTTCAACAACATCCCTGCCTCTTTTGGAATCAAGACTTGCGGTTGGTTCATCCGCTAAAATGATTTCTGGATCATTCATCAGTGAACGGGCGATGGCTACACGCTGCCGCTCACCACCCGACAGTGCTTCCGGCAAGTGACCTGCCCGATGTCCAAGTCCAAGGTGGCTAAGCAATTCGTCCGCTTTTTTCATAGTCTTTTTATCTCGCTTGCCATTCAGTTCAGAAAGTAGCAGAAGCTGATCTCGTACGGTTAGATATGGCACAAGATTCGACGATTGGAATACAAACCCGATCTTTTCAAGACGCACTCGAGTCAATTCCTTTGAAGATAGTGATGTAATATCCTCATTATTCAAAAGTAAACGACCTTTACTCGGGGAAAGTAACGCACCTGCTATGGAAAGAAAAGTACTTTTTCCTGAGCCTGATGGACCCACGATGGCGACGAATTCCCCCGCTCTCACATTCAGGGAAATATTATCAAGGGCTGTCACCTTATTATCGCCTTCCCCATAAATCTTACTGACGTTTTCAAATAATAGTTTATCCCCCATCATGATACCCTCCCTATTGCTTCAATCGCATCTATCTTCGCTACTCGATATAGTGATAGCAGTGAACCCAATACGGATACAACCAAAAGTAACACGGAATATTTAATAACCAAGTTGGTACTCAATTCAAATGGCATTCCTTCTGGCATAATTAAAGTGACGCCATATGTCAGTGCAACACTAATGGCTATGCATGCCACGGCAAGCAGCATTACCTGACCAACGATACTTTTTGCCAGGTAACCCGTATTGGCCCCGAGTGCCTTAAGGACACCAAATTGATTCGTCTTCTGCAAGGTAATCACATAAAAGAATACAGCCAAAACGAATGCTGCTATGACAAACAAGAAGGCGATCATCATCGTCAATGTACCCTGTTCCTCTTTGAACCCTGGTATACTCTGAAGTGATTCATCTTTCGAAATGAGCGTTAGGTCTTCAGGCAATGATTCACGTACATTTTCTTCTGCCTTCGAATCCATTTGCACGGCTATTGTGCTGATTGAATCTTTCTCTTGATTTTTCAATGCAGGATTAATCTCCCGCCACCCCTTAACATTCATGTAAACTACCGGTGAATGGCTGTAAGATTGCTTTTCAGTAAAACCAACAATGGTGAAAACCTTACCTGATAGGTCATCTTTAAGTGAATCACCCAATTTATAACCCACTTCTTTTAAAGAACGATCTGCAACGACTTCACCTTGTTTCTTATTGTCATAGTTCGTTCCTTCTATGACCTTCGGTGCTAAAATCCCACTGGCATCGGTCGCAAATATAGTGACATCCGTTTTCTCCGATGATCCGATTTTATTCAATGTGATCATCATTTGCCCAAGACCTTCGGCTGCTTTAACATCCGATGAAGCCCGGATTTCATCTAGCTTTTCCATGGATATGATCGATCGGTTCAATTTATTTTTAGAGTCATGCTCCATAACGAAATAGTCGGCCTTCATATTTTGTATGGATGAAGCATTATCTGAAGAAAGTCCATTAGCTAATCCTGAAATGATAAAGACAAGCAAAGCGACCAATACCATAATCAGTCCAATCAGCAGATAACGTAACTTTGAATGCTTTAGTTCACGTATTGCTAAAAACATTATTTCATCTCCCATTCCTTTTGTTACCGATCCAGATGTACTTCAACCGGTATGAATTGATTGTAATCAATCAATATGAATGGAAGATGAACGAATGATTACATTAGGGGCAACCGGATATAAAAAGTGGTCCCTTTGCCAAGATCGCTTTGAACCTCAATCGTTCCGCCATGTAGTTCAATCA